>DFFQ01000146.1 GCA_002371025.1 Lachnospiraceae bacterium UBA3772
ATGCTGAACTTGAAATACTACTCTGTAAGAGACCATCATTTATAAAAATATACTGACTTGGATCAATTTTATCAAATGTAATATTTGGATTTGGGTAGTCTGCAGTTATTTTCATATCTGTCTTTACCGTTGTCTGGTAATCCTTTTCATCAGTATAGGTAACTTTAACTCCCTTAAATGTAATTACTCCATTGTATTTTCCGGATACTGGATTCTTTTCTATTTCAATTCTGTCTATGCTTATATCAAGCATATTTCTTAAGGCTCCACCGTCCCAATCGTCTGCATCAACCAGATTTCCGTCACCGTCTTTAAAATCAGCAATAGTCTTGCCTCCTTTATCAAGCGTTCCGCCATCGTATGTTAGTATTCTGCCTGCATACGCTGCAAGCTTAGTATCCATTGTAACACTACTACCTAATGCCGCTGCCTCAACCTGAGATGGTGTCATGTCAAGAACTGCCTTTAAATATTCAGTTACAAAACCTTCATAGAAATTTTCTTCTTCATCTGCTGTACCTTTATAGTTGATAAGAAGTTTCTTATAAGCTGAATCAAGCACCTTATCAGCATCTGTCTTTATAACAGACTTTACCATATCCATATAATTATCTGCTTCGTAGAAATTCTCTACTCCTTTTCTTTCAGAAGCTTTCATCTGGATATTTATGAGTGACGCCGTAAGCATTGTCGTTACTAGCACAGTTACTAGCGCTACTGCAACAAGTACAAGCATTAAGGCTGCACCTTTATTATTTTTTCTAAGTTTGTATATCATATGGTCATCCCCTCATTAAACTGTATGGAAATCTACTTACTTGAAATATAAATACCATTCCTTTTCCAAAATCTGATCTGTACCAAACTTCAACTTAACCTTTACCTTAGCTGCCTTATCTGGCAAGCCATCATCTAATACAGAATCTTCAGATACAATTGAAAACTCCGAATTATACTTATTATTTGCAGCATAATTAACACCTGTATATCTACTGTATGCTTCTCCTGAACCTGCTCCACTGCTTTTACCATACACTAAAGCATTAGTAAAAGTCTTATCTTCACCCAAAAACATCCTAGCTTTTTCAGCAGCTGTAAGATTAGCCCATCTCCAATACTTAATCATATACCCATTTCCTTTGCTATTCAAAGTTACAGGAGTCGCATCTTTTCCAGCTACCAAGAAATAAACATTCTTTTGAACTCCATAATCCCATGAATCATCTTGCCACAGTCCAAGATTTAAGAACTTTTCATCAGTTTCCTTCATAGTTCCAGCGCTTCCATCTTCATTAGGCTCAATATATGGTGTATAAAACAAGTAAATTGAATCAAGTGCTGCCAATTCTGCTTCAGCCTCTGAACTAGTTGGCCCATCATACCTGTCCCATCCATCTGCTATACCCGATGCTATTACATACTCTGGAAGCGAATTATTTATAGTTTCTACATTATTTCCGTAATAAATATATTCTTCCGGTTTATACATAGGAATATCAGTAAGATCTTCCTTAACTTTTAGATAAGTCGATGCCCTAGTCGGGTCATTACTTCCGCTCACCCCCACAAGATTTGAAGCAAAAGTATACTTATTGGTAACACCTGAACCAAATATATTTTTAAAATTTGTATACCAACTTATAGTATCTGTTCTATACGGTATACCATTAACATAACACCTAGAGCCTACGAAATCATAGCCATAATAATTATCCGATACATACTGATACGCTCCCTTGTTATAAGTAAGCATAGTGGCAATGATATATTTAACCTCTGTTTCCCCGGTTGTTGGATTACTTTCCCATATCTTCTTAAACTTATAATACACTTGCTTGCCAACAACTCTTCCTTTATCCCCAACTTGCGGATTAATTACTTCTGAAATTTTGCTCGACCATCCCCGCGCAGTATCCTGCCTATTAATTAACGCAATATCATCAGCATCATATACATTTTCAACTTCGTCATATACGCTATAATCCATCAAAAACGACTTAACCGTACTGTCAAATACAGGGAATTTCGCATAGTCTTCAGAATTAAGCTGATATACATAATTGTCGTAAGACTTTACTATTGGTGGAGTTGGAGTTGCTGTAGCAGCAGGAGTTGGAGTAGCTGGCAATTCAGTCAAATAAGTTGAACGAGGTATGCCATCTATATCGTAATATCTATAATATCCACTTCCTAAGGATTCGAAATACTGTTTATTAGGGTCATTCTCGGTACCTGTACCAGCACTATTCCATTTACGTCCATAATAATAGTACTTTCCTTCCGAATAAGAATAATAATAATAGATTCTTTCATAATAACTATTATCATAAAAAACATAATAAAAACGGCCCACTCTTTTATCAGGAATAGGTGTTACTGTAGCAGATGCCCCTGAAGAATACTCTTCTCCTCCTGCCGGATCAATAGAAGCTTCTACAGTATACTTTAACGCGCCAACTGAGAATTCTTTGCCGTTAAGCTCATTATCTATGATGTATTGAGCTTCGCTATAATCAGACGCATCTCTTAATGTTTCATTTATATCTGAATAGAGTGTATTTGCACCCTGAATTTTTTTCGCTTTATAATTCGCATTAGTAATAATGTTAAAGCCGCCAATAATTGAGAGAATAACAACTGACAAAATCAGCATGCTCACTACAGCTTCAATTAATGTGAAACCCCTATTACTATTTCTATTTTCCCCTCTCATGCTATTCTCCTTTGTTTCTTATTATTAGGATTATAGATTTCCATATTCCTCTTGTTCATCTTGTTACTTATCAACCCTTAAGTCAATCGCCTCAAATTTAATTTGCTTTTTAAATGCAAATACCTAGCAGACCTTTTT
>DFFQ01000100.1 GCA_002371025.1 Lachnospiraceae bacterium UBA3772
CTTTACTCATAACCTTCTTAAAGAAGACAAGATTAAGCACTTCTGGTACATCTATTCCTGTATCAAGCATATCAACAGAAATGGCTATCTGAGGGAGTTTATCTGGATTTGAAAACTCATCTATAGCACTCTGGGCATAAGTCATCTGATTGTCTATAACCTTAGCAAATGCCTGTCCATTATTACCCTTAGCAAGATTAGGGTATTCCTTATTAAATATTTCTAATATTTTTTCTGCATGCTTATGATTCTTAGCAAATATAATTGTTTTACCAATCTTTTCACCATATTGGATTTTTAATCCATCACGCATAACTATATGTAACACCTGACGAATGGTATCTTCATTAAAAACCCAGGTGTTGATTGCAGATGATTCTATCTTCTCTGGAAGATTTCCATCCTCATTTTCAAATGTATCTTCGTATTCGATTTTTTCAGCATCTGTTAGATCATCATATACAATTCCCTGCTCTATGAACTTTAGTTTTGTCTCTACAGACATATAATCAACTAAATAGCCATCTTTAACTGCCTGAGCTAGTTCATATCCATAAGTCGGAACTCCATTTTCCAATTCAAAGATAGAGTATGTATTTTTATCAATCTCATCCTTTGGAGTTGCAGTTAAACCTACAAGGGGCGCATCAAAATAATTGAAAATGTCTCTATACTTGTTATATATAGATCTATGTGCTTCGTCGCATATTACCAGATCAAAATGTCCAATAGTAAAAAGTTTGCCCTTTTCATCTTTAATAGAATCAATGCAACCCATCATGGTCTGATAAGTTGAAAAGATACAATGAGAATTAGAGTTTTCTTTATCTTCGCAAAGATTTGTGCAAGATAAATCCGGAAGAAGATTTACAAAATTCCTCTTTGCCTGAGTAACCAGTGAATTACGATCTGCTAAAAATAAAATATTTTTTATCCAACCAGCATCAAGTAATACCTTACAAAGTGCTATAACTGTTCTTGTCTTTCCTGAACCTGTAGCCATAACAAGAAGCGCTTTGCGTCGATTTCTTTTGTCAAAACTTTCGCAAACCGCTTTTATGGCAGCTTCCTGATAATATCTGCCAGCTATATTTTTATCTACATTTACATGAGAAAGACTTAACCTCATAGACTGAAGATTAAACAATTTCTCCAAGTCCCTCTTAGAATATATTCCTGATACTCTTCTTTCAGGATACTGATTATCTATAATTCTAGTATCAAAACCATTTGTTAAAAATACAACCGGTCTTCTTCCATATTCCTTTTCAATAAGATCTGCATAAAGCTTAGCCTGCTGGCTACCCTTAGACACATCAACACTTGTACGCTTAGCCTCAACAACAGCAAGCGGTCTATGAGCATCATCATAAAGAACATAATCAGCATAACCTACTTCAGCTTTATTAGGCATTCCAGCAAGCTCTACTTCATTTATCCAATCTATTCCTTCACTCCAGCCTGCATCCCTCAGCATAGCATCTATGTAGAGCTTTCTGGTCTTATATTCCGTAAGATCCATTGGCTTTTGAACATAAGTCTGCTGTTTTTCAGCTCTTCTAGCTGATAACTCTTTCTTTAAAGATTCATTTTCTTCACGAAGCTTCTGAAGATCTAAATCCTTCTTAGCAGCATTTTCAATTTCTTTTTGCAGTTCAAGCTTAGTTGCTTCTGACTGTTCTTTTAATTCTCTGCTCTTCTTAATTCTGTCCTGTACATATTCAGGGTGAAATCTTCTTTCTTTATAAAAATCAGAATAGCAATATGATAAATAATCAAGATAAATAAAGAGGTTTTCTAGACAAAGCATTGCTTCGTCACGCCCTAATTTTTTGTTAGTGTGAGCAACGTGATTTCCATTTTTTCGGATATAATCCATCCTCTTCCATAAATCAATACCTATGATCTGCCTATATTCTTCTGAATCAAGCAAACTCCATAAATTAACCTGATATGGCATCTCAAGTTCTTCTTCGACAGAGTACATCCATTTAATAGCAAATTCCATGGCTCTACGGCTATTTATAATACTAGCCTCAGGATCCAACAGTATTATTCTTTCCGCAGATATAGCAACATCTGCAAAGTCTTTAAATTTAGGCTCTTCCTTTAAAAAATCAAAATTTGTAACCATATATCCACCTCTTTAAAGCGTTATATATCTCTTTTTCTATACGATTCTAATTCCAGCCAACACTCAGCCAGTGCATCAACCAATTCCTCTTTAGACATCTTTCTGGCAAATGTTTTTAATTTTTCCTTATCTCTCTGCCAGCGATAATCCTTATCCTCAGAATAGCTTTTTTCATCATCATAAAATGCATCTAATTCGGCTGGATTTATCTTAAAATAAACCGCAACCATATGTTTACATATTACATCATTTTCTTTAGCAAATGGACATGAACATTGAGATTTTTTAGGATGTTTAGTATCAATATAAACCGTATAATTTGTTTTACCACTTCCAGCCACTAAACCTTCATAACATCCTTGTTCCTTTTCTTTAACTTCTATTACTTTATTCTGTTTATAATACTCTATCGCTCTCCAAACAATCTTCTTTGGAGCCTTTTCAATAAATCCCATATTATCTCCATTATACTGCTATATATTCATAAATTTTGATTTGTCGACTTGTTTGCAGAATGTATCAAACTCCATCTGTAATTTCATTGGAGGCACAAAAGCATCCAGACCATTAATCATATTTGTATATAAACCTGCCTGAGCAGCTGCATGTGAACACTGATCTATATCATTTTGAATAGCTTCACTTCGTAATAAATTTATCAAAAAGGAACTCGTAACCTTATCCTTATTGGGTTTAATTAATGCTACACTTCGTGCCATACTAAAAGCCTCCATCGTCTCTGGCACTAATGCACATTTGCCTATTGTTGCCCCTACACATACAAGTAACAAATCATTTTTTTCAGGATTACATCTCTTAAATATTTTTTCATGGACCTCAGCGGGCACAAAAGATGTTTCCGATAGATCAATTTCACCTTCTTTTGTTATATTTCGAGCCATGAGATATAGATATCCTTCACCTTCATCAACTCTTGGAACCGTACCATGTTCACCGTCAGTAATCTTTGTACTGACATCTTTAAAAGTACATTTTTCCCATCCAAAATCATTAGTCTTAATATTTCCAAAGAGCTCGACAAATCGGGCTTTGATAAG
>DFFQ01000142.1:0-1528 GCA_002371025.1 Lachnospiraceae bacterium UBA3772
TGAAAATACAAATACTGAAAATACAAATACTGACGAGATTAATCAGGAAGAAGAAAAGCATACTGATGATGCGAGTCATGAGGGAAATATAAATGAAACTCAGGAAGAAAAGCATTCGGATGATGCAAAGCCTATAGATAACGGTCAAACTAGTGAGCCAGATAAAGAAGAACAGAATAATAAGGTAGAAGAAATTGATAAAACCAAGGATTTAGATAATGATGGACTCTTTGATTATATCGAACTTCAGATAGGTACAGATATTAATAAAAAAGATACAGATGAAGATTGGCTTTCTGATTATTTTGAAATAATGTCAATGTCATAGATCCAACAAGAAAAGATACGGATAATAACGGCATAAATGACGGTGAAGAAGATCTTGATGATGATGGATTAACAAATATAAAAGAACTTGAGATAAATACAGATCCATCTTCCCCGGACTCTGATGAAGATGGTTTAAAAGATGGAGAAGAAATAAATACATATAATACAGATCCATGTAAATATGATACAGATGGAGATGATGTATCAGATGGAAAAGAGATAGAATTTGGAACAGATCCTCTTACCTACAATGAAAAATTTGAAGTTACAGTAACAGCGGATGATGTGGATACAGTTAAGGCATCAGTAAAGATTTCTTTAACCGGAAAACAAGTTAATACTCTTTCTGTTAACAGATTTAATAATGACTTCCTTTTTCCAGAAGATATGCCAGGCTATATCGGCGGGGCATATGATTTTAAAGTAGAAGGAGAATTCGACCAGGCAACACTTTGCTTTGAATTTGATGAAGCACTACTAGCAGAAGATAATTTTGATCCGGTAATTTATTATTTTGATGAAGAAGAACAGTGGCTTTATGAGTTGGAAACAACAGTTGAAGGGAACGTTGCTGCTGCTGTAACAACACATTTTTCAAAATATATCCTGATTAATAGAATGGCATTTCAAAATGTATTTTTTGATAGCTGGAGTCAGCCGGATCAAGTACCAATGGAGCTGGTGATGGTAATAGATGATTCTGGAACTTTGGGTGGACGATATGGTTATGATAAAGAAAAAGGAGTTTTTCTTGGAGGAACAGATCCAGAACACAAAAGATTAAAAATAGCAAAAAATATTGTTAATGGTGCAGAACCTAATGCAGTATTAAATGTTACAAAAGCTGATAATACTTTTGATAGGACCTATCATAAAAATGATTTTCGAAAACTAACTATCTGTAATGAAAAAGGAAAGTTAGAATTGTTAGATAAGTTAGATTTTACTAAATTTGAATGGTGTATAGACAATCCTTATAGGAGCTTTTATTGGGGACAAAATAAGAGTTGTTTTGATTCCTGTGGAGGGAAGAGCTTATGCTATACATGCTTTGGCGCACTTGAGAATTTTCTTGGTTCATCAGATGATCCAACCATAAATAAGGATTATGCAAGAGTTATGCTTATCATATCGGACGGACAAGTAGATGATTATGATGTAAATTCAGAGGCGAAGGAGGATTATTATTCATATTCAT
>DFFQ01000142.1:1588-3689 GCA_002371025.1 Lachnospiraceae bacterium UBA3772
AAATGGGAGTTCAGATTGTAACCATAGGGCTTGGAAGTGATGAGGATAGCTTCAATAAGTATTTGAAGCCCCTTTCAACAGCAACAAATGGAAAGTTTTATTATGCTAAAGATTTAGAAAATGTCGATAATATATATGAATATATAAAAAAGGATTTAGGGAGAAATATAGAATTAGACAGCGACTCGGATGGAATCCCCGATGCTTATGAAGAAGGGCTTCTAATGTTTAACGGAAAGAGTATCAAGTTAGATAAAAACAATCCTGATACTGACGGAGATGGGCTTTTAGATGGAGAGGAAGTAGAATTTGAATATAGATATAATGAAGATTCTACTAAAGCAATGGTTATGGGAGGCTTTAATTCCAATCCACTTAATCCAGATTCTGATGGAGATGGAGAAGGTGACGCCACAGATCCTACACCTTTAAGGCATCAATTTAATGAGGAATTATGTAAGCAAATTTGCAAATTAGAAATTATAGTTAATGATTATTTGAAGAACTGTGATGATATACCTGATATCTATAAAAAATATATAGAATACTATTCTGATGGTATATATATAAATTCTGACTGGTTTGTATTTATGTTTATAAGACAGTTTAACGGTAATTATGTTGGCGGAAACTGGGATGGAACAGCTGGAGCAATTGATTATCAGTTTGTGGAATATGTAAAGAATTATGATCCGGATTTATATTCATATTTTGAAAACCATTCAGATTATATTGCTAGTGAAAATGGTGATACGGGTGATTTGTATCATCTTGCAGCAACAATGTCTGCGCTTATTTATGAATCAACATTTGACGATGGGCGTTTATTTGGATTAATACCAGAAAAAAATATAGATTCCTTGGCTGGATGGGCAGGTGATCTTCAAACGGCTATGAATGATGCGGCAATTGCAGTTGGGGATTGGGCAGATTATGATGTATATAGAGAAGCGATGAAAGATTTGATAGCTTGTGATTCGGTTGATAAAGTATATGAAAAATATCCTAATTTAAAAAAATTAAGAGAAAAAAATGAGGATATACATTTTAAATTAAATGATTTATATGCAGATATAGATGCAATTAATATTAAAAATATGATTAGTAGAGGAGATAGTTTGTGTGAATCCCTTAATAAATATTTTAGTGAGGGATACAAAAAGAGATTTACAACATTTGTTGATGATAAGTCTAGGGATAGCTTTATACAGGAAACATATGTGTATACTACAGAATATTTTTTGGGTACCCGTATCAATGCAAATATTGTTGGATATGAAATAAGTTCACGTTGGCCTTTATTTGAAATAAAATTTTTTAATAAAGAATGGTCAATGGCGGCAAGTATAGCCTTTACAGATTATATATTTGAAAGGATGGAAGATGAATAATAAAATAAAAAAAAGATTTATGGTATTAGCAGTAATATGGAGCTTGCTATTCGTTGGGCTGTTATGCCTGTTTATTATGTCAAATGCAAATTACAAATTTTGGTTTAATGAGAGTTCGGTTGATGGACAAAATTATGTATATGCAATGCAAAAACCAAGATTTTTAATTTGGGGAAGTACTTATGTGATTGTAAAAATAAGAGGAAATAATGGTATATTTGTTACATTTGATACAAGCATAAAAACTCATAAACTGAATCTTACAGAAGAAAATTATCAGATAGATTTTGATAAAGAATATATAAAAGTAGAGTTGATCGGTGATGATAGCAGTAATGTATATTACTTTTACTATGAAGATATGAATGAGTAGGTGGAATATAATGAAGGAAGAGAAAAAGTATAGTTTTTTACTACATCTTTGGTGTTTTATTACGATTATTGTTTTGATATTGATAGTAATCATTATATTTAAGTTAAAAGAATATACTTCAAGAACTATATGGTTCGAGAAGGAAATCGATGATGGGAAATATATAATAGAGGCTTCATTTCCGCCAAGTGCTGTTCATAAAGATGTATGGGTAACAATTAAAAATCAACAAGGAGAGATTAAATATCAATTTGGGCAAGATTTAGATTATAACGTTAGAATGACAGATGACTATTATGAATTAAAGGAAGAAAAAGATTATATAAAAGTGAGATTT
>DFFQ01000055.1 GCA_002371025.1 Lachnospiraceae bacterium UBA3772
TTTTAGCCATCTGCATAAGTGAAAGTATACCTTCCTGCATTCTTGCACCACCGCTGGCTGTAAATATTATTATTGGAAGATTAAGCTTATCAGCTACTTCAAATGCATTAGTGATCTTTTCACCAACTGCAATACCCATACTACCCATAAGAAATTCTGAACCCATAACTGCAATTACTGCCTTATGACCTTCAATCTCACCAACTCCGGCAAGAACACCTTCATCAAGTCCTGTTTTTTCCTTAAGTGCTTTTATCTTATCCTCATAATCCGGATAACCTAATGGGTCAATAAAAGAAACATCACAACGAAGTCTACGGAATGTACCTGGATCAACTAATCCTCTGATACGTCTTCTCGCTGAAATTTTGTGATGTTTTCCACATTTAGGACAAACATAAAGATTTCTCTTCATTTCACTTACTGGGAACTGCTCATTACATCCAGTACATGTAAAGAGTTCTTCATCCTGCTCCTTCTTATCTTCAGTTTTCTTTTTTTCTTTCTCGGGCTCTTCACTGACTTTAGCAAGGATATCTGCAGGTATTTCCTGCTCCTCAGCATCAAAATCAGGTGCAAGCTTTATATCTTGAATGGAACCTTTTTTATTCTTTTTAAATATTCCAAAAATTGCCATTATCTTAACTCCTGTACCCTAAACATCTTTTCTTACTTAACATCCCTGTTAATACTTCATTAAATCATTAACCTGTCTATCCTGATCATTTATAAATCAGAACAGACAGGTCATAGATTTCTTTTGCAAAAGATTATATAAAGTAACTCTTATTTGTGTGACTCTACGTAGTTAACAAGATCCTGAACTGTCTTGATGTTTGGAAGATCATCATCTTCAATTGTTACACCAAGAGCGTCTTCAACTGCCATGCCAAGTTCAACGGCATCAAGTGAATCAGCACCAAGATCATCTGTAAGTGAAGCTTCAAGTGTTACCTTGTCTTCATCACAGCTAAGTGTGTCTACGATTACTTTCTTAATCTCTTCGAACATGTTTTTGTCTCCTTCTAAATGAAAAATTTAGTTAAAAAACTTTATCTAAAAAATTTTAACTATTTTTATTATAAGTACTTGGAATCATTTGTCAACAAAAAATACCTTGACACTTTTTCTATATCTTCCTATTATTATTTTGAGTAAAAATTTTTTTAGATTCGATGTAGTTTTAAAAACTACATGTCACATTTTGACAAACCATTATTCTCTATCGAAAGGAGAAACAGAATGGAAACAGTTAACAACCCTGAACTTCGCAGGGAACCTGGTATAGCAGGCAATTTTATATCCACTGAAGTAGATAATACCGGATTACTTAAAGATATCGTTTTTCATGATTCTGATAAATTTAATTTTGCTTTTGACGTAGTGGATGCAATTGCAGAAAGAAATCCCAAAAAACTTGCAATGCTTCATATTTCAAAACATCAGCGTGAAAGATATATCACCTTTGAAGATATGAAGACCTATTCAAATAAAACTGCTAATTATCTTGAATTCCTTGGTGTTAAAAAAGGCGACAAGGTAATGCTTGTATTAAAGCGTAATTACCAGTTCTGGTTCACGATCATTGCCCTTCATAAGATTGGCGCTATCGCTGTTCCAGCGTCTTTCCTTCTTACAAAGAAAGATTTTGAATACAGATTTAAAGCAGCTCATATCGACTGTATCATCGCATCAGCAGACGGCAACATTTCTGATGAGATAAATAAAGCTGCAAAGGGTTACGATGGTCTTAAGGCTAAAGTTCTTGTAGGAGCATCCCGTGAAGGATGGCATTCATATAATAAGGATGTGCGTTTCTTCTCAGATGTTTATAAGCGTACAGAATCCTCTCCTTCAGGCGATGATCCTATGCTTATGTTCTTTACATCAGGAACAACTTCTTATCCTAAGATGGCTCTTCACAGTTATAAATATCCATTAGGTCATTATATCACTGCCAAATACTGGCATCAGGTTGAACAGGATGGACTTCATCTTGCCATAAGTGATACCGGCTGGGGTAAAGCTGTCTGGGGTAAACTCTATGGCCAATGGATGAGTAATGCTACTGTTTTTACATATGATTATGATGAATTCTATGCAAAAGAAATTCTTGCATTATTAGAAAAATATAAGATAACAACATTCTGTGCACCACCAACTGTTTACCGTGTATTGGTTCATGCAAATCTTAAGGAATATGATCTTTCTTCCCTAAAAAATGTTACCACTGCCGGCGAAGCCCTTAATCCTGAGATTTATAAGAAATTCTATGATGCTACAGGGCTTAAGATAATGGAAGGTTTTGGCCAGACAGAAACAACTCTTACTGTTGGAAATCTTAAGGGTATGGATCCTCGACCAGGTTCAATGGGTAAACCAAGCCCTATGTATAAGATAGAAATCCTTAATCCTGATGGTGACATTTGCGCTCCGGAAGAAACAGGAGAAGTATGCATTAACATTCAAAATGGTGTTCCATGTGGACTTTTCCTTGGTTATTACCATGATGAAGAGAAAACTAAATCTGTCATTCATGATGGATATTATCACACAGGTGATACTGCATATATGGACAAAGACGGATATTTATGGTATGTTGGACGAGTTGACGATATCATCAAGTCAGCAGGATACAGGGTTGGACCTTTCGAAATTGAAAATGAGATCATGAAACTTCCTTATGTTCTTGAGTGTGCCGTTACTTCGGTTCCTGACAAGATAAGAGGACAGGCCATCAAAGCTTCTATCGTTCTTTGCGATGGAAAAACAGGAACTGATGATCTTAAGAAAGAAGTCATGCTTTATCTAAGAAATAATCTGGCTTCCTATAAGAGACCTAAACTTATAGAATTCGTAAAGGATCTTCCTAAGACAAATTCAGGAAAGATAAGACGTGCCGAAATTAAAAAGCGCGACTTAGAAATGGAAAAGAGCAATGAGTAATAAAGCAGTTATCACAGGTATGGGAGCTGTCACACCACTTGGTACTGGTGTAGACAAATATTGGAACAATATGATCAGTGGAAAATCTGGTATCGCAACTATTGAAAAGTTCGATGTTACTGATCTTCCAGTAAAATTTGCTGGCGAAGTTAAAGACTTTAATCCAGAAGATTTTATGACAAAGAAACAAGCTAAGGAAATGGATCCATTTATGCAGTACGCTTTTGCTGCTGCTGATCAGGCTTTAACTGAAGCCGGTATCGTCCTTGACGAAAATGGCAACTACCCTATTGCTAAAGAAAGAATCGGAATCGTCGTTGGTACAGTTTTTGCCGGTATCGCAGATGTTGCAGAGACTCAGGCCAGTCTTACATCTGGTGCTCATACAAAAACCAATCCAAGATTTATAACAAAGATAATCGGCAACATAGCCGCAGCCCAGGTAGCTATCGCTAAAGGCTTCCAGGGACCTTCATTTACAGTATCAACAGCCTGCTCATCAGGACTTGATGCTATAACAACAGGTATGATGCTTCTTAATCAGGATATGGCAGATGCAGTTGTTTGTATCGGTACAGAAGCTGCCAACTCTCCTATCACAATCCTTGGTCTTTCTGGACTTCACGCACTTTCAACAAGAAATGATTCTCCAGAAACTGCCAGCCGTCCATTTGATCTGGACAGAGATGGTTTTGTAATGGGTGAAGGTGCAGGTGCCATTGTACTTGAAAAAGAAGAATCAGCATTAAGAAGAAATGCTTCTATCCACTGTGAACTTGCAGGTTATGCAAATTCAACTGACGGCTATCATGTTACAAGCCCTCATCCAGATGGAATCGCAGCAATATTCTGCATGAATAAAGCTCTTGAAGTTGCAGGTCTTGATGTAACAGCAGTTGACTATATCAATGCTCACGGCACATCTACAAAGAAGGGCGATACTATTGAAGTAGCAGCAATAAAGACTCTCTTTAAAGATCATGCTTTAAAGCTTGCGGTATCATCAACCAAGTCTTCTACTGGTCATCTTATGGGTGCCGGCGGGCTTATTGAAACCATCGCATGTATCAAATCACTTGAAGATAATATTCTTCCACCAACAATCAATCAGTTTACAGCTGATCCTGATTGTGACCTTGATTTCGTTCCAAATAAGGCAAGACAGGCTACAGTAAATGTAGCTATGTGTAATGCATTTGGATTTGGAGGCCAGAATGCAAGTGTGGTTGTAAAGAAGTATAAGTAAATTAAACAATCAACTATAAAAAAGCTCCAATAGTATATAAGATGTGAAAGAATCGTGCCAAAGGGCATGTTTAGCCCGCTGGCGCGATTACTTGAGCATCTATACTATTGGAGCTGTTTTTTGACTTTATTTAAAATTAGAACTTTCTAATATTGAGTGACTAAACATCAAAAAAAACAATCTTTAATCACCCCAATAATCAATAGACTCCTGGCTCCTCATTGGAATACCAAATAATATACATATAAAATCTTCTTTTTCGTTAAACATTTCCAAAATTTCTACTCTATCTGAATAAATAACATCCTTCATACTTAAACCCCAAGAATTTTATGCATTTCTTCAGAAGTCTTGTAATTACCTTTAACAATTTCATCTTCTGCCTTCTTCATTTTTTGTAAGAACAACGATTCAGCTTCTACCTTACTCATAGAAGGCTGAGCAGAAACCTCAAAAGGTATTCTTCTTTCATTGCCTAGTTTTACAAGGAATATATTAATTGCAGTTGTCATAGACATTCCCATATCTGAACAAGCACTTTCAGCTTTTGCTTTTACCAGATCATCAACTCTAATATTTACCTGAGCCATTCTATTCACCTCCCATAATTCAATATATTTATATACAGTGTATAGGATTTCATAGCAAATGTAAACTACATCTTAAAAATTGAAACTGCGATTATCCTGAATTTATAAAAAATGTACCAGATATCTGGTACATTTTTAAATCTACATATTCTATTCTAAATAACCTTCTTCATTGAAGAAGTATCTCTTTCCATCGATTGTCTGCCAGGTGTTTTTTGCATACCATCCTGATGTATCACCATACCACCAGCCTTTTTTATTTTTCTTCCAGGAAGCTCTTGGCTTATATTCCCAGATTCCATTTTTAGAAATCCAGTAGCCATCCACCCATTCGCCGCTAACCATGTAACATTCTCGAATATAATACCAGTCTCCTTTATAATTCAACCATCCATCATATCCTAATCCGTTTTGACCCAAGTAATACCATTTTCCATATATATATTTCCAGTTCTTTTGGATATATCCTTCAGAATTTAAATAGACCCAGTCGAAATTATAGTAATCTTTATACCACTTACACCATGACGGAGATGAATTCCATATCCAATCATTTATTGAAGAAGATTCTACTATATGATCATTACTAATTTCCGTAGTTTTAATCGTAAGGCCATCTGTCATATCCTCTACTATGGCTGCTTTATCTTTTTGATCTGAAGTTCTATAGAGAATAGTTCCCTTATCCCTTAAGTATCCATAAAATGGAAAATATAAAGCTTCACCTCTTGTTTCTGCACATACTATGGCAAACTGAGGATCTATCATATCCAAAGTTTCTTTTGATGTACTTCTCTTAAAACCATGATGAGCTATTTTTACAACGTCCACCTTACCATAATCCGAAACAATCTCTTTTGTTATCCTTTGTTCCATAGATTCATAGACATCTATGTCTGCATAAAGAACAGTGGTTATTCCATTACAATCCACTACTGTAACTATGGAGTTTGCGTTTTCATCTGTTTTGCTGCGAATATCCAGATTATATAAACCTATCTTTAACTCTTCAAAATAAAAGTCTATATGATCGTCATAATCAGTAGCCAGTTTTTCTTTATAAAGGCGAGCTCCATCATGTCCTAAATCCCTCATAACATCCGCATCTGGCGAATTAACACATAATGATTTTGAACCTGATAATTCACTTATTACTCGCTGATAATATCCTATATTATCCCAGCCCTTTATCTCTTCGTTACTATTAAATATATATTCTTTATAAATATAAATGGTATCTTCATTTATAAGACCAGTGTCATTTGCAATATCAAGTAATCCACCTATATGATCAGAATGAGCGTGGGAACCTATTATAAAATCTAAATGAGTTGCACCTAATCCTTCTAAATATTTTATAACCTGTTTTCCTGATGCTTTATCAGTATATTCTTTATACTCTTCTGGATAATCTTCTGAATAATTTGACGCATCTATAAGTCCGAAATGGCCATTACTTTCTATGACAATGGCTTCACTGTTGGTTGAAGCCACTCCATCTGAATCAAGGATGATATAATGGATCCGGCTCTTACTCTCTGATGCATAAACCCCTTTTTTATTAATTGCTGATGTGAGAAAAAACCTCGAAACAAACGTAAGAATAACTGATAATGCCAAAGCAAAAGCTATGGTTATTTTACTTATATTTCTTTTTTTCTTCATTTATCCCTTACCATATAAATTAAAAAACAAAAGACTTAATATACTTTTCTTGTAAGAGCTACTGTGCTTTTTGCATAGTCTGTTAATTCAGTTGTAAATTCTATCTCAAGTACTTCATCGCCAGTATTTATATCTATGTAATTTTTACCTGTAGCAACCTCTGTAAACTCTGTTCCTCCATCACTTTTCTCTAAACTGATATGGACATAATCATCTTGCACATATGACTCCCATTTTCCTTCACAGATCCAATTATCCTCATCATCTCTTAATTGCCATAGATTATCAGATGTTATATAAAGACTTGCTCCATTCAGAAAAAGCCACTGACCATAAAACTGTACGTCAAAGCAATGATGATCACTCATATCTCCTCCTCCATAACCTTTAGGTTGTCCTATGGACATCCAGTGGAGCGCTTTACATCTATTTTCATAATCACTAACTATCTTATAGAAATCCTGCTGAGTAATATCTAACTTTTCTGAATTCTCATCATTCAAATTACCTGTTGTGTTATGATAATATGTTTCATTTCCATCTTCATCCTGGAGACTAAAATATACGTCATCCCAGACAATACCATTATCATAATCCTTAATACCGCATTCTCCCATACAGGTAACGCTGACTCCTTCAGAACCATAATAATAGAATTTGCCGTCTCCGAGCCATCTATAACTAGCCCTTACCCAGCCGTCTATAAGAAGACGTGTATTAGTTCCATTTGCAGTATAACAATTTATTATATAACTATGGATTTTGTCTCCTCCGTCACTTTCGTTATAGCCGATCAAAAGTTCCGGAACATCATCCCCATTTACATCCTCTATGATATATCCCAAACTGTCATTCATACCATATGTAACTTTTTCCATTATTCCAGGTGTGATATATTTATAATCCCTATTAGAATCATATCCAAAATCAACTACTTCCTGGATTTCATCGATAATCTCCTGATAAACTGCATTGTAATCTACTTCTGTCATTTTTTCTTCAGTGGTGTTTTCAGTTGTATTTTCTTCTGTTGTTTTATTTTCTGCAGTTGTTTTTTCTTCAGTTGTAGCTATGTTTTCCGTTGCAGGTTCTTTAGTATTCTGACAGCCTGAAAATGCAGCTGCTCCCATTAATACTCCTGCTAAAAAAAGTACTCTCCCCTTTTTATATAAGTTTCTTCTTATCATTTTATTCCCCATAAAACCCTCATTTTATAAATTTATAGTTAATTCTACCGGACAATGATCTGAACCGAAAACCTCAGTATGGATCTTTGCATCTTCTATTTTTTCTTTTATATCATCTGATACAAGGAAATAGTCAATGCGCCATCCGGCATTCTTTTCTCTTGCTTTAAATCTATATGACCACCAGGAATAAATTCCTTCCTGATCCGGATATTTATATCTGAAACTATCTGTAAAACCGGCAGAAAGAAGATCTGTCATCTTATTTCTTTCTTCATCTGTAAAACCAGCATTATGTCTGTTACTTGATGGATTCTTTAAGTCGATCTCCTTATGAGCAACATTCATATCTCCGCAGATTATTACAGGCTTTTTCTTCTTCAGATCAGATACATAAGAAAGGAAATCGTCTTCCCACTTCATTCTGTAATCCAGTCTCTTTAATTCATTTTGTGAATTTGGCACGTAGACTGTAATAAAGTAGTAATCACCCATATCAAGTGTAATGAGTCTTCCCTCATGGTCATGTTCATCTATTCCCATACCATATGTGACTTCAACTGGTTCCTTCTTTGTAAAGACTGCTGTTCCTGAATATCCTTTCTTATCAGCATAATTCCAGTACTGATGATAACCCGGAATCTCTAGATTCAGCTGACCTTCCTGCATTTTACTTTCCTGTATTGCAAATATGTCAGCATCAAGTTCTTTGAAACTGTCAAGGAATCCCTTAGTCACGCAAGCTCTGATCCCATTTACATTCCATGATATGAATTTCAAAACGATTTCCTCCAAATTTTTTTATTTATTCTGTTTTCTTTTCTTCTTTTTTATCCTCAGGCATAGAAAGATCTAACTCGTCAGCAATTGACTTAAGCTGTCTTGCTGATGCCATAAGTGCTGTGATCTCATCTTCATCAAGAGAGATAGGAATCTTTTCTTCTACACCATTTGCACCGACAATGGCAGGCATTGAAAGGCAAATATCACTAAGTCCATATTCTCCATTCATCAGACTGGATACTGAAAGAATTGATTTTTCATCTCTTACGATTACTTCGCAGATTCTTCTAACCGCCATAGCTACACCATAATAAGTAGCTTTCTTTCTCTCTATAATCTCATAAGCTGAGTTCTTAACCATTTCCTGAATATGTCTTTCTGACTGCTCATGGTTAAAATGTCCCCTCATCTCACAGAATTTTGAAAGAGGCACACCACTTACCATAGCTGAGCTCCAGGCAGCAAGTTCACTGTCACCATGCTCACCAATAATAAATGCATGAACAGTACGGCTGTCAACATCAAGATGATCACCTAATTTAGATTTAAGTCTTGCAGTATCAAGAACAGTACCAGAACCGATAACTCTGTTTGTAGGGAAGCCTGAAAGCTTCTGAGCTACATATGTAAGAATATCAACAGGATTAGATACGATAAGAAGAACACCTGCACATTTTCTCTTAGCAATCTCTGGAATAATTGATTTAAATATTCCAACATTCTTCTGAACTAACTGAAGCCTTGTCTCTCCAGGTTTCTGAGCTGCTCCAGCAGTTACGATTATAACTGCAGCATCTGTAATATCATCATAAGAACCAGCATAAATCTTCATTGGTTTTACGAAAGGTACACCATGACTTATATCCATGGCCTCACCTTCTGCTCTGTCGTGATCCACATCAATAAGAACAAGTTCGTTGAAAAGACCACTTTCCATAAGAGCAAATGCTGTAGATGATCCAACAAAACCACATCCGATTATTGCTACTTTCCTGATGTTTACATCTGTCTTTGGTTCTGAAACATGAATTTTTTCCATTTGAAACCTCCTGTTATATAATTTTAATTTCCCTCCAAAATTACCTTACTCTCTTCTTCTTAGCCGGAATCTTTGCAGTTCCACTTATCATTCCCATAAGCATAAATGCATATCCAAGCGCCACCATGCCTGAAGCAAAATCTGCAACCTGAATAATGGAAATGTAACCAAGAATCTTACTGATTCCATAGAAAACCAGAGGATTGAGTATTAAATATATTTTACTTATCCTGAGTCTTTCACAAAGGATAAAATATATAAAACCAGCTGATACAGTTATGATAGATATGGCATAGAAGAAGAAAAATGGTATCGATACATAATAGAATATTCCTTCAACTGCATCCATCATATCCGCTTCCATAAGGGATGATTCATATAATTCCTTATAAAGTAAAGGAATTATATTTTTAACAGCTATGATAAAAAATGCTGATACACTGGTACAAAGAGTTCCAAGACTTGTCATAAGATGAATCTTTGAATCCAGCGGAACTCTCCTTCTTCTGAGAAGCTTTATTACATGTGACATATATTTCATTCCAAGCCCAAGGAGAATAACGCCTATAGCTGCTATAATCAATGCTGTTTCAAACCTCCAGGCTGGAATCTTCGCCCAATTAGTCATTATAAGACCATTCTTTGTATTATCTTTTCCTAATGCCCCTGTGAGCCATCCGCTTATTGCAAGAAGACTTGCACCAAAAACTCCAAGCCCAAGATATTTTAAAACACTTTCCTTATTCTTCATAAAAGTATGTCCTTTATTTATGCTTTAATCCCACTTATAAATGTATCATAAAATCGCATTTTTCTCAAGGCGTTGCCCATTATATCCCTCTTGCTTTGAAACTAAAAAAGCCCTTCTATCCAATAAAGAATAGAAGGGTTTTGTTACTAAACTTATTTCTTTGTGTTTAACTGAACAACGTGATTTGATAAACCTTTAAGAGAATCTCCCTCTTGTATCGTATATGTTATAACTACAAGAAGTCCTTCAACCTCTGTAACAAACTGGGCTCTTTCACCAATTGTTGACTGATCAGCAGGAATATCAAGCATTGCATATGTCTTTCCAAGATATGATCCTTCAGATACTGTAAGTCCATTATACTTGGAAGCTGTCATATTAAGATATTCCACTGGTGTAAGGTCTGACATATAATATGCCTTTGGATTAACATATGAAACTATAATATTAGAACCTGTATTCTTATTATATGCAACTGCACAGTATGTCATCTTTGTAGCATATGGTGAAGAAACTCCGTACCAATAATTATTAATCTCATCTTCTGTTGCATCTGTGAGTGATGCTACAGTTGCAGCATCATAGAATCTCCAGGTTGTATTGTCAACCTGAATGCCAAAACCTGCAAATTCATTATAATAAACGCTATCCGTGTAATAACCTGTTATGCTCTGAGATTTCTTCTCGTCCTTTGAAGCATCAAGTGGTGATGCCACACTATATATTGAATAATCTCCTGGAACACTATAATTATTTCTTGCGTCACTTCCAGTTGCTGTATTGTCAGTAGTAGGATTATTAAGATTTGGTGAAACATATTTCTTATCATCCTTCTTACCACAAGCTGTAAAAGCTGACAGGAGCATTACACCACAAAGAATTGCAGCGATAGTTCGTCTCATCTTTAACATAATGTACCTCCTGATTTTACGGATTATTTATCCTCTTCTTCAGTCACTTCAGCTGATCCAGCCTTTTCAACCTGAGCTATTGCTTTCTTATGAAATGGAATACGGCAATTCTTATTATTACCGAACTCAATAATAACTGTTGTATCATCAACAACATCAAGAATTGTTCCATACATTCCACTTGTTGTCATAACGCTATCGCCTGGCTCTAATGATTTGAATAATTCTTCCTCTTTAGCTGCCTGCTTCTTCTGTGAACGCTTTGAAATAAAAGAAAAGATCACAATCATTAAAATAATATAAACAACCATTCCAATTAATGTAAATGATCCTGCACCTGAACCTGCCTGTGCTCCATTTGTAAGTAAAATCATAAATGTCTCCTTAATCTAATTCTTTTCCGGTAACCTTAGCGAGCTTATCTTTCTTATATTCAGCATATCTATGCTCTTCAATAGCCTCGCGGATTTCCTCCATCATCTTATTATAAAAAGCTAAATTATGCAAGACGCAAAATCTAAGACCAAGCATCTCTTTAGCCTTAAGAAGATGCCTTACATATGCCCTGGTATATCTCTTACATACAGGACAATCGCAGGTATCATCAATTGGTCTTTCATCTAATTCATATTTTGCATTGAGGAGGTTCATCTTACCATGGTTAGTATATACATGACCATGTCTTCCATTTCTTGTAGGATATACGCAATCGAAGAAATCAATTCCCCTGTCAACAGCCTCTAAAATGTTAGCAGGTGTTCCAACTCCCATTAAATATAAAGGCTTATCCTGTGGAAAATAAGGTGCTGTAACATCTATTACATGATACATTTCCTCATGAGACTCACCAACTGCAAGTCCGCCTAAAGCGTAACCCGGCAGATCAAGCTCTCTTATCCTCTTGGCATTTTCAATTCTGATGTCATCAAATACACCACCCTGATTGATACCAAAAAGCATCTGTTCAGGATTTACTGTTCCATCCATCTTATTTAATTCGTCCATCTTATTCTTGCAGCGAAGAAGCCATCTATAGGTTCTATCTACTGAAGGCTGGATATAATTTCTATCCGCCTTAGCTGGTGGACATTCATCAAAAGCCATAGCGATTGTTGAACCGAGATTTGACTGGATAGTCATACTTTCTTCCGGTCCCATAAAGATACGGCGTCCATCAATGTGAGAATTAAATGTTACGCCGTCTTCCTTGATATTGCGGAGTTTTGCAAGAGAAAACACCTGAAATCCGCCTGAATCAGTAAGAATAGGCCGTCTCCATGTTGTAAACTTATGGAGGCCGCCTAATTTCTTAATTGTCTCATCTCCTGTTCTTACATGAAGATGATACGTATTACACAAAAGAACCTGTGTATTTATATCTTCAAGATCATCTGCCGCCACAGCACCCTTTATGGCTGCTACTGTACCTACATTCATAAATACAGGAGTCTGGATAGTACCATGTGGCGTTACAAATTCTCCTCTTTTTGCTCTACCATCTGTGGTAATGAGTTTGTACATTTCAACTTACTTGGAAGTATCTTTCTGGAGGGTTACTTTAATCGTCTGCTTCTTATAGCTTCCCATAGAGTCAACTCTATATAGTGTAACTTCAACGCTATCTCCAGCTTCCTTTTCCTTTAATAATTTTTGAAGTTCCTTATTAGTATAAACTTCGGTACCATCAAATTCAACAATTATATCACCTTTATGAAACCCTGCATTATCAGCTGGAGAATCATCTTCTATTGATTTAACCATTACACCTTCAGGCATTCCGTAAATTTCAGAATACTGTCTGCTGATATTAACTGTCTGGATACCAAGATATACATCTCCAAATGTTCCATCGATTATCTCATTTATAAGTTCCATAGCTGTATTGATTGGAATTGAGAATCCCATACCTTCTACTTTGCTATCTACATACTTAACTGAATTGATGCCTATTACTTCACCCTTGGCATTAATAAGGGCACCACCTGAGTTACCAGGATTTATAGCTGCATCAGTCTGGATATAAGTCATATCATTATCATTTCCGCTGATGGTTCTGTTAAGGGCACTGATATAACCAACTGTAACTGACTGACCATAACCTAAAGCATTACCAATAGCAATAGCCGGCTCACCAACATTTAATTTATCTGAATCACCGATGGCTGCTATTGTTATTGTATTCATTGTAGTATCAGGGATTTCTGAAAGTGCAATCTCTATTACTGCAATATCCTGCTTTTCATCTCCGCCAAGTACCTTTGCATCAACTATCTCACCATCAGAGAAACCAACCTTTATTGTTTCTGCTCCCTTGATAACATGATAGTTTGTTGCTATATAAAGTTTTTTATCATCCTTCTTTATTATGATTCCTGAACCTGCTCCTTCAGCTTCCTCCTCATATGTCTCATAGAAGAAGTCATACTGGGATTTCATTGTAATTGTTATAGAAACAATGGCAGTTTCTGAATTCTTAACGATCTCAGCTACATCATAATTTACTGTTGCTGTTCCTGATGGGTCAATGGGGTTCCCCTGCTGGATTGTTCCATTACCCTTGGACTGTTCAACAACTGATGTCTTTGTATCTCTCTTACTATTCCAAATGCGGCTTGAAGCATAATTAGCTCCGATAAATACACCGGCTGCTACCACTCCAAATATAGCTCCGCCTACAAGACTTCTTAAGAAATGACTACCTGTACCCTTTTCTTCCTTCTGCTTTTTATCCTTACTATCCTTCTTTTTATTCTTTGGATTTTCATTCAGCCCCAGAATATCAACAGATGCTGCACGCTCCTCTTCAGGCTTGCCAAATGTAGCCTGTGGCCCATTATTATAACCATAAGGATTCTGATTATAAAAATTCTGATTATTAGTATTTGCTGTTGAATCCAGATTAGAAGCAGATGAGAAATTATCTCCATTTGGATTCATAAAAGAATTATTTTTTGGACTGCTGTATCCAAAATTCTGGCTTTCACCATTTACCCCTCCAGCATTTACTGATGCATTGTTACTAAAGTTTTGTTCTGAAACACTGTTATTGTTGCCGTATTCAAATCTGTTATCCATGATGATCGCTCCTTTCTTAGAATACATCGAATAAATTTAGCAATCAATTGTGACTTAATTGTGTTATACTTGTTTTGATTTGTTGAACATTCGATATATTAGGGGGATTGTAATTTTACATTAACCCCATATTTGATATAATAACACAAATTAAAAAAAACAGATAATTTTTTTAGGGAGATTTACATGTTCAGAGTTTGGGCCAAGATAATTAAAGAAAATCATTTACTGCGGGATACCGTTATCATAATAGATGATAAAGCAATGACCAGAACCCATAAGGTTTATAAAGCACTTGAAGACTGCTGCCGTGAATTTGATCTGGCAGTTCCTCAGTGGCTTGATATAAATAAGAAAGATTTTATAAAGCATTCAAGAACACGCTTTACTAAGGATTCTTTTGTTGAAAATATTGATTTTGATTATCTGGATTTTCAGGTTATAGAGGAGGATCATTTCTATGCTTAAATGCACCGATCTTACTCTTTCATATAAGAAAAAAACAGTACTAAGCCACGTTAATATCACCGCTGATAAAGGAAATATCATCGGTCTCCTTGGATTGAATGGCTCCGGTAAGTCTACTCTTCTTCATACTATTGCCGGCATCAAAAAGTCAGATTCTGGAGAGATTACTTTTAATGACATGAAAAGTACTGATCCTGATTATAGAAAAAATTTCGGACTGGTAACTCAGGAGAATCCTCTTATTGAGGAATTATCTGCCATTGATAATATCCGTCTTTGGACAAAGCTTTCTAAGGCTGAGATCTTAGATAAAATGAATCGTCTGCCATATTCAAGTCTTGGTGTTGCATCATTTCTCGATACACCTATCAAGGCTATGTCCGGTGGTATGAAGAAACGTCTTTCAATATTATCAGTACTTATAAATGATCCCGAAGTTCTTCTTTTAGATGAACCATTTGCTGCTCTTGACCTTGTTGCAAAAAAAGATATTGCTCTTTTCCTCTCAAACTTTGCTAAATCCGGAGGAATGGTAGTAATCGCATCACATGAAGAAAAAATCTTTGATCTTTGCAGCACCATTTATCTATTAAAGAACGGCACCATGACTGATATCAGAAATATCTCTCAGTCCTACGACTCATTAATAGATCTTTTAAGGAATTAATTATGTCACAGTTTTTAAGAACACTTATTTTAAATATAAAAAGAAGTATTAAGATCACACCAAAGATATGCCTATATACTCTGCTCTTTCTTCTTGTTACATCTACAGTTGTAATCTATGGCAGTAAACTTTTCTTTTCTGGCGCAGGTTACGACAATGTAAATGTGGCCTTATATCTTCCGGATGACTCAAGATATAACTCTCTTGGTCTTTCATTCGTGGAAAATATGGAAAGCTTTCAGGAGTCAGTAAATATAATAAATGTCTCCTCTGAAGATGAAGGTAAAGAACTGCTTAAAAACAGCGAAGCTTTAGTCTTTATAGATATCCCTGAAGGTTTTGTAAACAGCGTCTTAACGGGAGAAAATCTTGATGTAAAGATCATCTTTAAGAATAATGACACTTTGGATGAGCATATTGTAAATGATCTTATCATCAGCCTTTCCAATGTACTTGGTACGGCCCAGGCTTCTGTATATACTCTTGGAGATATCCAGAATCTCTATGGAGTGGATCCTGAAATTGCTTCAGAACACTATGTTGAAGTAGATACAAATAATTTTAAATATGTTCTTTCAAGAGAAAATGCATTTGAAGAAAGGATCTTCGAATCCCTATCCCGCTTTTCTCTTCAACAGAATATGGCTGCTGCCTATCTTCTTCTGATACTATTCTTTACATGCTTTTCTTTGGGAAGTTTTTATAAATCAAAGAATACTTCCTATATGTTAAGGCAGAATGCCATGGGGCTTAAGAAATGTCCCGTAGTTATCAGCGAGATACTTGCAACCACTATACCTATCTATGTATCAGCTTTAATAATACTGGCTGCATTTTTCATTGGAGGAATAAAACCAAAAGCTGTATCATTTCTTGCTATGATACCTATCTCACTTTTAGTAAGTACTTTAATCGGGCTTTGTTTCACATTTATAAAGAACAGAACCTATGCCTGTCTTGCTTTATTTATTGGCGTTATTCTTATAATGTATATTTCCGGAGGACTTATCCCTATGGCACTCCTCCCTGGATTTATGAAGAGTTTTTCGACATATAATCCATTTTATCATCTTATTCAGTTTGTACTTACTTCAATGTTCTAAAGGAGAATTATGCTTACATTAAACAGATTAAAAGTGATGTTAAAGCGCTCTATTAAACAGCCTTTAAATATCATTATGCTGCTTATCTTAATAGCAGTACTTATTATATATAAAAATCTTCCGGCAGAAGAAAAAAGTGAATACATACCTGTAGTCATTTATTCGGATGACACGTCTCAGGAAGCTGAAAAAATGGTGGATGATCTTCTTAGTCGTAATTCCATATTTGTTTTTTATAAAGCTTCCTCCTTAGATCAAATCTATGATGACATCGCTTCAAAGAAAGCTGAAATGGGATTTTACATCCCTGAGGGATTTATGGACAGCTGCTGTGATATGAAAACTCTAAAGCCTATCATTTTATATAGAACCGCAGTTCCAGAGCTTCAAAGTCTTGCAAAAGAGGAAGTTTTCAGCACCTTCTTTGATTACGGAGCTTTAAAGATTCTTAAATATAAAATGGATAGCTTCGAGGAATTTGATAATATCAATAAAGAAGAGCTTAACGCTCTCACTGATAGATTTTTTAAAGAATATAAAGAATCTGATAGCATCTTTACTGTAGAGGATATGTCTGGCGGAAAATATAATACTCTTAATTCCATCCAGCCAACTGCTCTCCCTATCAGAAAGATTGCCGGTTTTATCATTCTTGCCGCAGGTCTGCTTGGAGTTCTGTCCTATCTTTATGATAAGGAAAAAGGACTTTATCTAAGGCTAACCACAAAAGAAAATCTGATACTGAGAATGATTCATATCATATCAACTATTCTTCCTGTAACACTGGTGGCTTATATCACTCTTTTAGTCTCAGATCCTACAAAAGCATTAAGCACTTTGGGAACCGTTGTTTTATATTGTATTGCCACATGGGCTGTAGCATTTTTATTCAGCTTTATATTTAGAAAAAGCGGAGTCTTTGAAAAAGTACTGCCACTGATACTTGTGGCTACACTTATATTCGGAAATGTGTTCTTTGATATGAGTAAATATAATGCATTGCTACAGGTGATATCGAAGTTCTTTTTGACAAGCTATCTGTAGATAAATAGACGTGAGATTGTTGTCGTACGGACGCCAAAATAAATAGACACTAAAGAATCCCTCCAGCGGGCTAAAACATGCCCTTTGGAGGGATTCTTTAGTGTCTTTATTATATTTTGGCTGGGTATCGCCGAGTGTGAAAAAAGTCTGTAAAAATATAATAGTTTAATCTACGTCCAATCCATTAATAAACTCTAAAACGATATTACCACACTCCTCCGGTCGTTGTTCATAGATTGCATGATCTCCGCCAAGCAAAACCAACTCACAGTTTCCCATTTTTTCAAGATATGGAATAAGTTTTGTGTTTCGGGCGTCTTCACACTGAGCCAACATAGTATCAAAATAATACTCATTGCCTTCATATTCCGTCGGTCTAAGTTTTGTGTCAATATGATTCTTTACAATCTGATTATTCAGCCATATGCTATTTTCTATCAGCTCATCTACATTCTGAAACCCCCAGCTGGCACAGACATAAAGCTTCGGTACGTCATTCGTAATAATGCCGTTCCACGCATCCATCAGGTTTTGATTATGAAAATCATTCTCGGATAGGCATGCATAAGAATCCATCGACATCAAATTCAAGGCATCGCCCATGTTTTGTTCTTCTTCAGTAAACCCATTTG
>DFFQ01000010.1 GCA_002371025.1 Lachnospiraceae bacterium UBA3772
CATCGATCATCTGCTTGATCTCGTAGTTTGTCTTTGACTTCTCTACGATAGCATTCTTTCTAACCTTAAATGCTTTGATTTTCTCCTTGATTGAGAAGAACATCTTAAGAAGTGATGGATTAGCATTTACATAATCATTAATCCATGTGATCTCAACATACTGATGCTCAATCTTATTAGAAAGCTCATATACATTGTATCCATCGAATACAACATTAAGTGTTGTATAGAGCTTATCGAGAATTTCATACTTCTCTTCCCAAGCACGTGATGAAACATCTGAATTAACAATTTCTTTAATTCCGCATTCATAGAATACAAGGTTGTATTCGTATAATCCTTCGAAAATATTTGTCTTACCGTTAAGCTGTGCACCGGCACCGAGAATCTGAAGATTCTTCTTCATTTCTGGTTCATTCTCAATATAGAGGTAAACTTTCTTAACGAAAGATGATACTTCACCGATAAGAGTATCAATTCTCTTATTGTAAATTTCCTGTTTAGAAATAGCTGTAAGTACATTTCTGCTTAATACTGTTGTATCCTGTGTGTTATTAACATTACGGATAAGTTCCTTAAAGCTTTCATATACAGCCATATTATCAATAGGAATATATTCAGAATTGAGTCCATAGAACTCAAAAGCCTTTGTATAATCCTTATTAGCAATGAATGTATTGAAAAGACCGATAGATAACTGTGTCTTATAATTGTTATCTACATGTGGATCCTCAACTACATAATCGTAAAGTACTTCCAAATTACTGATATATGCTTCTGAATTAGCAAGTGAAGTTGGAAGTCCCATCTCCATTACAACATTTAAAAGATCAAGGTAACCCATGAGAGCCTTGTCAAAGTTCTTTGGTCTCTCATCATCTTCAAGAATCTGATAGCTTACATTTATAAGTAATGGAGCGATACGTTCACCGATAAGTCTCATAGCCTCGCCGAACTTTTCTCTCTGATAAAGATAAATCAGCCATATAGAATATCTGTAAATACCTGTTGTATTGATAGGAGCATCAATATCACAAGGATCGATATTTCCATATACGAAATTAAAGAGAGGCTCGATCCACTCATCAATTTCAAATCTTTCCTTTTCCTTAATCTCTCTATCTACGAATTCATCAAGATCGTAGAGCTTCTGGCACTGAGTCTTTGTATCCTCATCAACTGCCATTGATTTAAGATCAAAATTCTTGTCCTTTAAATAGTCTATAACAAGAGCATAGAAACCGTCCTCAACCTGCTCGTTAAGGAATTTAATAAGCATTCCTTTATTGCTTGATGCAGCAATAGAAAGAACATTATTGTCTCCGCCTGATGTTATGTTTGCTGGTAAAGCCATAGTGATTCCTCCTCGCCCATTTATTCCTGTATATATATACCAACTATGCCTAAATTCTATACTTTTTAAATTTTTAAGTCAATGTTATTTTGTACAAATTCTATAATTTCGCTTGTGCATTTTTTACAAAGTTTTTTCACTAAAAATTTTTGTGAATTTTGTCAATTTTTATCTAAATTATCCAACTCAAGTAACCCTGCCATAGAAAGAAGTGCTTTGGCATTTCTGGTTGTACATCTACCCTCTTTGATCTTGTAATCAAACTTTAATTCATTATCTTCATAATGTTCTTCGAAATGATAGTTACTTACATCATCTCCGTTTTTCTTCTTAAGCTCACAAAGCTCAAAATCATGAGTCGATACTATCACCATAGCATTTCCGCCAGAAAGATTCTTAATGGCTTCCTTTGCTCCGTAAATTCTATCAGCAGAATTTGTTCCCTTGAATATCTCATCAATAAGGCAAAGCGCTGGTACACTTCCCATCTTTTTAATATACTGGGACATATCCTTTATTCTAAGGATTTCTGCATAGAAAGTTGAAATGCCATTTGATACATCATCCATAACTCTCATGGATGTAAAGATCTTCATCTTCGGAGCCTTAAAGCTCTTGGCACAAACTCCAGCCCCTATATATCCCATAACAAGATTTATGGCAACTGTCCTTAAAAATGTAGTCTTTCCGGACATATTTGAACCGGTTATAACCGTAACTGAATTATCCAGGCTTACGGTATTAGAAACCACCTTGTCAGTATCAAGGAGCGGATGGATAACATCAGAAAGAACTATCCTGTTATCCCCTTCTTCTAACATATCAAAAGGAGTAACTTCTCTTATCACTGATAATACTGAAAGCGAAAGATATTCTTCCATTGAACCTATAATAGTAAAGCAGTCCGAAAATGAAGCACCATACTTATTATTCCAGTTAACCGCTGCCAGAGCGATATAAAGATCATATCCAAAAAACCCAGCTAAAAGCATATGAACTATAGCATTATATTCCACATTAAAAGCCTGTCCTATAGCCCCAAGACTCTTAACTGCTTTAAGCATACCATCGCCTGCAACTACTTTTTCCTTTAAATCTTTAAGTTTCTCTGACTTAAAGTCCTTCTTTCCGATCATATTAAGGAGTTCATAGAAATCCTTTGATGAAAGGCCATATAAATATACCGGCATTATCAGACTTTCAATCTGTTTCTGTGGACCAAAAACAGCTATGGTTCCAAGGAGAAATGTAGCAATTATCCAGGTAGCCTTTATCTGACCTGTGACAGTAAGAACAATAGCTGTAATATTAATAACCGGAACAATAGCCATGATAATTCCCATCCAGAATGGAAATTTCATAGGATGATAATCATATTCCTTTTGTTCTTCATCCTCATCCTTTTTATCATAGATCCTGCTGCTGACAGCTTCAAATTCAATAAGGAATTCCTTATCTTCTGATAATTCTCTTACAGCCTCATATCTGTCGGATGATTCATCTATATCTACATTTTTTAAACAGAGAGTATCTGCTAATCTTTTTCTTCCAAATCCGGTATGTGCAACTGAGATAAGCTGATACATAGACCCCTTACCTAAAAGATCTATATCATGAGATAATGTATCATCTTCTGCAACGAATTCACTTCCATCATCTGAAAAATCTCTCCAGCCGCCATTTATACGGGCTAAATATCTGTCAGCACATTCAATTTCTTTATCATGGGACTTTATCTTTACTTCCATTAAACCATGGAATCTTATCAGAATAATGAAAATAACCATAACTGCTATTCCCACCACTGTATATAAATCATTTCCTTTTGACAGTCCCTGGTAGATAAATATCAGACCGGCGATAAATGTTAATAGTCTCAGATAACTGATACGTGCTGATTTCTTATCTAATGCCAGCTTTTTATTCTTCGCTTTTTCTTTTATGTCTTCAAAATATTCTGTCATAAACATTGGTCTCCTACTGATAATAAAAAAACCGGACTTAAATCATTTAAGTCCGGCAAAATAATTATATCTTATTCATCAAGATCTGATTTGTCGCTAGTTTCATCGGCCTTATCTTCATTTTCAGCTGATTCTTCTGTCTTTTCATCTTCAGTCTTGATAGAAACATAATCCCTTTCATTTGGAGTATCATCCTCATCAAGAATGATTTCGCTGTCATCTATGATCTCTTCTTCTTCCTTCATAGATTCCATTTTTTCATCAACTTTACTCTTTACTGTAGCAGCAGTCTCTTTAACCTTTGCCTTAGCATTAATACCTGTTTCTTTAGCCTTAGCAACCGCTTTTTCTACTTTTCCATCCACATCATATTTTTCATTAAGATCCTGATATGTCTTTGTTCCACGGATTTCATCCTTGAACGCATAGCATACACCTGCTACTGCAGCAGCTGCTACTGTAAATTTTGCAAGACCACCAAGAAAATCACGTTTTGCCATATTCAATACCCCTCTTTCATAGCGATATAAAAACTATGTATTATTTTAATACTCCCGCCTTTAAAAATCAAGCAGTCATAATACCCTGAAGAAGCCTGCTGTAATCATCCTCATTAAATTTTCTTACAACCGCTGCAAACAGGATATTCTTTTCTTTATTTACTATCTTCATTGCTCTTTCACAAAAGATAAGTACTTTTCCAAGCCATTCCTTATCTCTATTGTCACACCTTATAAGTTCATCATATATACTGATAACTTCATTATCATCCACCGACATATAATCCGCCGGACCAATAAGTCCATACTTTTCCTTTAATGGTATGTAAATATATTCCAACTTAGTTTTATAGTGTTTTCTTATAATATCTAATTTGGGAATTACATTTGACACAAAAAATGTGTCTTCAGCCATGGCCGACTGAATGATATTTATGCAGAGCTCATTTATCTTTTTATTTTCTTCTGTAAGAATACATAGAGGATGCCCATCCTTTTCCACGTATTTTCTTGCCACATTCAGATTCTCTGAAAAATCTATTGTTGTCATTTCTTTCCTCACTCTTCGCCTTTATAAGAATCTATATTATCTTCTATATTAT
>DFFQ01000221.1 GCA_002371025.1 Lachnospiraceae bacterium UBA3772
ATAAAGACTTGTTACGAGACATCATACACTCTATCATAGAGGGTGAACTGGATTTCGATATAGAACTAAAGTCACGCATTCTCTGCGCTATAGATAATGTTATGTGTGGATTCGATGAACAGAATGAGGAAGGAGGGGAATGATGGAAGGCAAGGCAAATAACAAATATAGCAATCTTCCTGCTGGATGGGAAATGAAGAGGCTCAAAGATGTTGCTATAAATTGTGGTGATTATGGGGCTAATGCCCCTGCCTTACCATATAAGGCAGGGGATATAAGGTATATCCGTATCACAGACATTGATGATTATGGTCATTTAATTTCTGACGATAAAGCTAGCCTTGACGAGACAATAGCACAGAACTATTTGTTGAAAGATAACGATATTCTTTTCGCAAGGACGGGTGATACCGTAGGGAAATCGTTACTTTACAAAAGTTCTATGGGCAGATCTGCGTATGCAGGCTATTTGATAAGATTTACATTAGACGAAAAGCAGATTCTTCCAGATTATTTTGATGCAATTGCAAAGTCTGATATCTTTGAGGCTTTCAAAATCTCAATGAAAAGAATCGGAGCTAAGCCCAATATAAATTCTAGAGAATATGGGATTTTCAGATTTCCTGTGCCTCTGAATTTAGGTGAACAAAAAGAAATTGCCAAACTTTTTACAAAAGTTGATGAAGCAATAGCATCTGTCCAGAACAGCATTGCTGCTGCAGAACGACTAAAAAAGAGCCTCATGCAAAACCTTCTCACTGGCAAAATGAAACCTGATGGAACATTCAGAACTCCCGAAGAATTCTATATTGACGAGAAGTTCGGTAAAGTGCCTGTGGGATGGGAAGTGAAAAGAATAGATGAGATATCGGAAAGAATAACTGATGTTATTGATCCAACCAAAACCAAAGAAGTATATGACTACATAGGTCTTGAACATATTGTTCCTGATAAGTTTATTCGTTGCGGTAAAGGATTGTCTAATGAAACCGTTGCTCTGAAAGTGAAGTTTGAAAAAGGAGATTTGCTATATGGCAAGCTGAGGCCGTATTTGAATAAGGTGTTCATTTCAGATATTTCAGGAGTAGGCTCAACAGAGTTTATTGTCTTAAGGAATAATGATTTTACCAATTGGATATATCTGAATTTTCAACTCCAACGTTTTCTTGACTATACAAAATCCATGACTGCCGGAACACAGCATCCACGTGCAAGTTGGAAAGATATTAAACACTATTTGGTTTGTATTCCCAAAAATGAAATAGAAAGAAAAATGATAGAGGGAAAATTATTGTCTCTAGAGAAATTCAGATTTTCACAACAAGAGTTAGTCATAACTCATGAACATCTAAAGAGATCTTTAATGCAGAATCTTTTAACAGGCAAAATAAGAGTAGAGCATTTTATAAATAATTGACAATATGTATAACAAATAGAAATAAGAAGTGATTATGGATAATAATATCGTGGCATATATTGACTTATTGGCATTTTCGAATCATCTAAGAGAAAATACTAGTGATGCCTTGATGGCAATGAATAATTATAATACTATTTTGTCCTCTAAAATTAGGGATGAAATAACTAATCCCGTTCCATCATATCCAGAAGAACTCCAAGAGTTGGCAAAAATGCACTCTATTGATAGCTTTGATTTTTTCCTTCCATTTTCTGATTCTGTTTTTTTGATGTCAGGTGATTGTAGTTCTTTTATCAAACAATTAGGAAGTCTCGTTTTGCAATCTTTTACACTGACAGCACGTTTTTATACAAATCCCATCGATCCTTCAAAACCAGAAAAGGGATATATAAACAATTACTCTATAAATAAGGATGGAGAATTGGTTGTGAATAAGGGAGAATGCAATTATTATCCAGCACTTTTTCGTGGTGGTCTTGCTTATGGAGAAGCATTTCCAATAGAATTAAGTAGTGTTATAGACAAGGTCCCCAATAAAGCAAAAGTAATAACAGGAAAAGCTGTTGTTAATGCTGTGCAATTGGAGTCAAGTGTGAAAGGGCCTCGATTGGTTTTCTGTCAAGATGTTTTTGACCAATTAAATGAGGATGCTCGTGATTATTGCCGAATAATTCCAGAGAAAAACAATATGTATGAGATATTGTGGCCAGCATTGGAATATATTAAGCAAAATGATCTTTTTCAATGCCAACAAGAGATTCAAAAGATGTATGGAATAATTTTGCCTGCGTATAATTTATGGAAGGCATATAACCATACTCCTTTTTCTGCACACTATTTCAATTTAATAGAACTAATTATTGCTTCTACAATAAAGTTCTATGATAAGAAATGCCAATTGAAAGATTTTGCTATTAGCAAAATACAAGAATGGGCAAATGAATATGGAATACAAGATAAAATAGATATTGGAAGATATTAATTTGAATTATGGATTATTATAGCATAGCATGTGAAGTATTAAAACAGTTATCTACTGTTTTATCAAAGGAAAGTAATACAACTATTACGTTGAGTCCTACAGGAAATAATTGTTGGGCTGAAAATCGCTATTCTATTGAATTTGTGGTTGTTGATATACCTGATAACTTGATTTCTGTTCCATACCCTAAATATGCTGATGACAGAAACGGCTATTACAAAGTCAATCGTATTCGTTTAGGGAAAACAATTTTAGATGATACGGCAAAAGGGTTCCCATTTAATGAAAATGAATTAAAAGATATAATAAAATCGAAAGATAGGTGGGCATATTATAGAAATTAAGAATATGATACTTGATTTTAAAGAAATACCGGAGGCAAATAAGGGAACGGGATTGCAAGATACGTTCGAACTATTTACGAGGGACTTTTTGTCTTTCCTCGGATATCGAATTGTGCAAGATCCTGACAGAGGGGCAGATGGCAAGAAAGATTTAATTGTAGATGAAGTAATAAAAGGTATTACTTCTGAATATACAATTAGATGGTTGGTGAGTTGTAAGCATTATGCTCATTCTGGTGCTGCTGTTAAAGATAGTGATGAAATCAATATTAGCGAAAGGTTGAAACAACATCATTGTGATGGGTTCATGGGAGTATATTCGACTTTGGCAGCGACTTCTTTATCAGGATTGTTGCAAGGACAAGAACATCACATAATATTTGACCATGAGAAGATAGAATCATATTTATTGGATAGTCTTGATGGGCATCGAATAGCATGCAGATACTTTCCTAATTCATTTCGCCAGTATCAATTAGAGAATCCTACTCCAGCCAAAATATTCGATGAAGAGTCTGAACTTATTTGTGACTTTTGTGGAAAAAATTTATTATTAGAAAGCGAACATGGAAATTATGTTTTACTTAAAGAAAAAACGTCTGAGGATGGGAATTATAGCAAACAATACAAGGGGGTATATTTTGCCTGCAAAGGAGATTGTGATAATAAACTAGAGTATATTAATCGTGAGAAAGGACTGCACTTTTATGGTTGGGAATCTATAGATGATCTTTGTAATCCATATGTTTGGCTTGAGAAAATGATGGCTTTTATAAATGGAATTCAACATCATCAAGATATGGATGAAGATACTTTCGAAAAGATGAAAAAGTTATTTATTAACACATATCCATATGTGGCGCGTCATTTGACTCAGAAAGAGAGACAAAGAGTTAGAACATTATTGTCGATTCCTCATTTCTAAATTAGATCATAATTATGAGTAAACTACACGAACAAAAGCCTGTTGAGGCAAAGGTCACGGAATGGCTCTCGAAGATGGGCTGGACGTTGCTATCGGCAGAAGATTTGAAGCCGTATAACCGCTTGCAGA
>DFFQ01000008.1 GCA_002371025.1 Lachnospiraceae bacterium UBA3772
GGACTCACCTCTGAACAGGCAAAGGAATATTTGCTTAAGACTGTTGAAGACGAAGTAAAACACGATACAGCAGTCATGATTAAGGAAATGGAATCAAAGGCGAAAGAAGAAGCCGACAAGAAAGCCAAAGAAATAGTTGTATCTGCTATACAGAAATGTTCAGCAGATGTAGTTTCTGAGTCAACTATTTCACTGGTACAGCTTCCAAGTGATGAGATGAAGGGAAGAATCATTGGACGTGAGGGAAGAAATATCCGTACTCTTGAAAATCTTACCGGTGTTGATCTTATCATTGATGACACACCAGAAGCAGTTGTTTTATCAAGTTTTGATCCAGTAAGACGAGAGGTTGCTCGTGTTGCTCTTGAAAAGCTTATTGTTGATGGCCGTATTCATCCAGCTAGAATTGAAGAGATGGTTGAGAAGGCTCAAAAAGAAGTTGAAAACAAGATGCGTGAAGAAGGTGAAGCTGCAGCACTTGAAGTTGGTGTACATGGATTACATCCAGAAATCATTAAACTTCTTGGTAGAATGAAATTCAGAACAAGTTATGGACAGAACGCATTAAAGCATTCTGTAGAAGTAGCTCAGCTGAGTGGAATCATAGCTGGTGAGATCGGTGCAGATGTTAAACTTGCTAAGAGAGCAGGTCTTCTTCATGACATTGGAAAGTCTGTTGACCACGAACTTGAGGGTTCACATGTTACTATTGGTGTTGATATTTGTAGAAAATACAAAGAGAATGCTACAGTTGTAAATGCAGTTGCTTCACATCATGGTGATTGCGAGCCAGAAACACTTATTGCATGCATTGTGCAGGCTGCAGATACTATTTCAGCTGCAAGACCTGGTGCAAGACGTGAAACTCTTGAGACTTATACAACAAGACTTACAAAGCTTGAAGCTATCGCTAATGAATTTAAGGGTGTTGATAAATCCTTTGCTATTCAGGCTGGTAGAGAAATCAGAGTTATGGTTGTTCCTGAACAGGTTAACGATAATGAGATGATCATTCTTGCTAGAGACATTTCTAAGAAGATTGAGGATGAACTTGAATATCCAGGTCAGATCAAAGTTAGTCTTATCAGAGAATCCAGAGTTACTGATTACGCTAAATAATGAAATTAAGTGGAACTTGAAGAAATTCTTGTTCCACTTTTTTTAACTAAGGGGGATTTATGTCAGATTTAGATTTCAAACGTATTAACAGAACACTTAAATATAAAGCAAATAGAGTTAAGGTTTATATTGATGAGTATGAAAGACCGGATGGAAAGCATGTCTTTTATGATTATGTAGAGAATAAAAATGGAGCAGGGGTACTTCTTATTGATCAGAATGGAGATCTTATTCTTATTAAACAATACAGGATCACTTTAGATAGGTGTGACCTAGAAATTGCTGCAGGTTCTATAGATGAAGGGGAAGATTATCATGAGGCTGCAATAAGAGAAGCAGAGGAAGAGACAGGGTATATTCCTGGTAGGTTAGTAGCGGTAAATAATATTATTGGTTCAGTTGGATTATTCAGTGAAAGAACAATGGTTTACATAGGTTCAGATTTAAAAAAAGGCTGCATCAGAAGAGATCCGGATGAATTTATGGAAATTGTTACAATCTCTTTAGATAAGGCTCTTCATATGATAAACGAGGGGGAAATCTGTGACAGTAAGACAATTATTGCGATTCTTTATTACGCTTTAAATAAAAATGTAATATTTAAATAAAATTTTTTTAACAAGGTTCTAGTAACTATATTTTGTGGAGGGGTTTATGTAACCCACACAATTTTGTAGAAAATGTTTACGAAAACGCCTGTTTTCAAGGCTTTCTTGCCAGGTTGACAGAAAAATTTTTATTGATTTTATGTAAATTTATATTTATACTAAATCTATCTTAAGAATATATAACTTGGCGGGGAATGTAATGGAAAATCTAATTGAAGGCTATATCTCATATTTAAAAGTTAATAAACATTCAAGTGAAAACACAGTTCAATCTTATAGAAGAGATCTTTATAAGATGAGGGACTATTTTTATAAAAGGGATATCAGAGATGTTAACAGTATAAATGCTACGTCTCTTAATTCTTATATTTTACATCTTGAAAGTGAAGGAATGAGTTCAGCTACCGTTTCAAGAAATGTAGCAAGTATCAGATCATTCTTTATTTATCTTCTGAGTAATGGTGTGATAAAGGGCAATCCTACAGAGACTATTAAAGCGCCTAAGGTTGTTAAGGCAGTTCCAGAGACACTTACTATTTCTGAAGTGGATCTGCTTTTAAGTCAGCCCACAGGAGATTCTCCAAAAGCTATCAGAGATAAGGCTATGCTTGAGTTGTTATATGCTACAGGATTAAGAGTTACAGAACTTATTAATCTTAAGACAAATAATTGTAACATCGATCTTGGCTTTATTGAATGCGTTGATAATGGCAAATCAAGAATAATTCCAATAGATGCTGCTGCAAAGAAATCTCTTAGCAGATACTTAGAAGAAGTGCATCCAAGAATCTGTAAAGATTCAGATTACCTTTTTACTAATATGAAAGGCGGATCAATGTCACGTCAGGGATTTTGGAAGTTACTAAAGTCCTATGCTAAGAAAGCTGGAGTTGATAAAGATATAACTCCACATATCATCAGACATTCATTTGCGTCTCATATGGTAAACAATGGTGCTGATTTAAGAGCTGTCCAGGAAATGCTTGGTCATTCAGATATATC
>DFFQ01000237.1 GCA_002371025.1 Lachnospiraceae bacterium UBA3772
TGTGTATTACATCAATCAGTCGGTCTTTACGGAACAATCCGGCAATCATCGTCTTGAGAGATGATATGCCGTTGTCGGCTTTGTCTTTGGCATTTACTTTGCGCCAAGCATAGAAAAACTCGTATGGCGTGTATAGCGTGCCGAACTTGTTGTTCACACCGTCAGAGATAACTATGAAAGCCGTATATTTGAAGAGTGCCGGTATGTCCCGACGGTAACGAATGGTCAGTTGTTTGTAAGCATCTTCAACGGTGGTGTTCTGTTTGAGCGCGTTCTTGAATTCAAACACGACGACCGGCAGTCCGTTGAGGAAGATGATTGCATCCGGAATACGGTGCTCGGTGCCGATAATATCAAATTGATTGACTATTTTGAATATATTGTGTTTCTGATGAGCCTCGTCAAAGGAGATTGGATAGATATACAGGTTCGGTTTTGATGTGTCCTCGCGTTTGAGAGAGAATCCGTCCATAAGCAGACTGATAGTGCGCTTGTTCTCCTCGTAGAGCGAACCGCCATGATTCTGCATGATGACGCGGATAGCGGCTTCAACTTCAGTGTCGGTTATGCCGTCATTTTTGTAACGACAGCGCAGGTACTTGGCAAGGTCGTCACGCAGCACGACTTCGTCGAAATTGCGTGTAATGTCCTCGCCTTTGATATAATCATATCCCTGCTCCTGAAGCAGGGTTATGATTGACAACTCCAACTGACTTTCGTTAAAATACGGCATAATGTTGTTTCTGTTTTATTTTGTTTTTGGCAAAGGTTAGCTTGCACGGATTTATATTTGTCAGAATCCATATAGTTAGCTACACCATACATTATTTAGGATAGCTATTTCTTATCATAATAGTTTCTTAAACCCACTCTTCAATGTGTTAACGAATGTATGAATAAACATATTCACTACTTGTATATGACGTATCATAAACTTTGCATACATAACTCATTTTTAATTCATTATCATCAATTGAAAAAGAGCGTTCTGCAATATAATTTATCGTTTTATCAATATAGAATAAATCAAAAGGATTCTTTCCTTTATTTGATTGCTGTTGCGATGCATCTTTTAATCCATGAATATATATGCCCACAATGCCCTTCCCCGTTTTCCTTGCATGCTGTATCTCATATTTGCACCATTCTCTTGAACTTGTATCTTCGCCTATAAGGACAATTACACATGATCTCCAAGCCATAGAATTTTTTATCCAATTTTCTACTGAAGTGTTACCTCTCCTTTTAACTTTTTCCCATTCATTCGCTGATACTGAAGTGTTTCCTTCAACCATACCCATATTTTTCACTTGTGCCGCTCTCCAACATCTTTATTGTAGTGGAAACTATAAAATACTTGTCTCTTTACCATATACACTTACTTAATTATTTTCAACTATTGTTTTCAAATTCTTTTTAATGTTGTAATCATTAACATTATCTTTTATTCTTTCTAAACGCTGTAAATTGCCTTCAACATCGGAAATAAAGTCATCCCATTTTACACTGGGTATGTATGAGGCTTCTCCCGTTTCTGGACGATTATTGGCTGCATGATAAGGGCAAGTGGAAAATGTTGGATTATAACGGTTGAACATATTAACTGACAGTATCTTAAATAGTCTGTCTGTTTGCAATGTACGAGTATTACAATAAGGGCAAGTATGTTCTTTAAGATAATAATCATAACTATTATCTGCATCTGGTAGAACTATAGCCATAACGGCATTTGTTTTACTCGTTCTCCCATCCCTTGATTGTTCTCTTAATGAATAAGAAATTTCCCATGGAATCCATTGCTCAGTTTCTAATAAACTTGGATCTCTCATGTTAGGGGAGATTAAAACAAGTGTAATGGAGCTATCATATATTTTATCTCCAAGAACAGATTGGATAGTAGAATCTTCCAATACACTCATATCTTCACCATCTTTTTCTCCTTTATTAACATTCTCCTCTCCGATTAACCTTTGTAGTATATCAACATAATCTCTAACTCTTGTATTGCGATTTTGAGAATTCCAAATGCTGTCTATTTGTTTGACATTTGTATCTTTATACTTATATGAAATAAAAATTTTCCTTCCCATAACTAACATACTATTTTATATAAATACCACATTTCAGTATCAATCCACCAATAATTAACAAGACAATTATAGTGCCATACAACCAGCCTAATGTCTTAGAAAAAAGAGTACTCCAAATACAATATTTACAATCGCTATAATTATGTATAGGCATTGAGAAAACTGAGATTTTGGACTCTTTTGATAAAACATCATCATATAGTTTCCGAAATTTCTTTTCCTGCAACAAATAGTATGCATCTAAATACCAAAATAGTAATGTTGGTGCTATCGCTACAAAGATAAAAACTACATTATTGCTATTTGCATATAATGCCAATAATGCAGATACGATTGCTATCATCCATTCCTTAATTTGAAATGAATTTGTATTCATCCGATTAATAATGCTTTGGATGAATTCTAAATGTTTAATTTTTTCCTGTTCCATGATACTTTATTTTAACCAATTATTAAGTGGGGTTATTATTATTCCTTCTTGATTATAATAGCAAACATAATAGCCTCGTTCGATAGGCATGCCATCTTTATAAAACTCTGTTCCATTATAATAGCTAATAAATGGGTATATCTGCATATATTCATTCCCTTTATAGTTAAAATCATAAGAACCTTTTTCTTTTATCGGAAATAAAGCTATTTTATCCCGATATTTTTGGGCATCCGCATAACCTAATTCCCAATTGCACCACTTAGATTCTATTGCGGCATCGGTAGCAAGCAGAATAAATCTATCACTATTCTTAATGATGTTTTTAATCCTTTGTGCAGTTTCTCCACAGGTTTTCTTTGGCATACCAGAATCCATACTATCTATATAAACATCGACATAGTAATTATTTTGGAGAAATCCTATTATATCTTTTAAGTCTTCCAAATCGCTGTGTTTATGCGATAAGAATATCGTTCTTTTATATGACACACGACCACCCTGTGAAAAGGTTCTTGTTTCATTTATGGTCTCATTCAATTGAGAGTCCGTAATACGATAATTGCTAAAAGCACCTCGTTCAAATATTTGTTTCATTATATTTTTATTATATTTTTATTATTTTCCTATCTTTGCCAAAAGCAAAGACTGTA
>DFFQ01000195.1 GCA_002371025.1 Lachnospiraceae bacterium UBA3772
TGCACATTTCTTGACAATTCCATATTAATTAATATGATAATGCTATTTTTGATTATTGAATTGTGAATAATAAAGTTTCGAATATACACCATTCATTCCAATAAGCGAATCATGTGTTCCTATTTCCGCAACTTCTCCATCTTTCATCACAAGGATAATATCTGCATTTTTTATTGTAGAAAGTCGATGCGCTATTATAAAAGAAGTTTTCCCCTCAAATAGCTTGTCAAGTGCATTTTGAATAACCTGCTCCTTTCTTGTATCTATACAACTTGTCGCCTCATCAAGTATTATGATAGATGTATTTCGCATCAAAGCTCTTGCAATTGTAATAAGTTGTATTTCTCCCTGAGACATAGGGATATTATTATCTATAAATGTATCCAGTCCATTCGGCAAACCAAGAATATAAGCTTCTATCCCTATTTTTCTGCATATGGATAATATTCTTTCATCATTTGAATCATCTGAAGAAAATGCAATATTTTCACGTATAGTTCCATTAAACAGCCAATTATTCTGCAGCACAACCGAAATATTCTGACGAACACTTTCTCTTTTAACAGAGCTAATCGGAATACCGTCTATTGTAATGCGGCCTTTTGAAGGCTCATAAAACCGAAGCAGTAAATTAATAATAGTTGTTTTCCCAGCTCCTGTTTCGCCAACTATCGCAACTTTCTGTCCAGATTTTATATTTAAAGAAAAATCTTTAATTACATACTTATCAGTATCAGGATAACCAAAATAAACCTGGTCGAATAAAATATTTCCCATTATATTATCCGGCAGATCTTCTTTTTCTTTTTCATCTTCCTCTTCTTCTAAATCAAGAAAAGAAAATATTCGTTTTGATGCTGAAACAATAGCTTGAAATGTAGGCATAACTGCAGATATTTCTGAAACAGCTGATGAAAACAGTTGTGTATAAACAATAAATGCAGTTAACACACCTATGCTTATGCTACCTTTTATCATAAGAAAAATTCCAACTAATGCAACAGCAACATATGAAAAATTAGTTATGAAACCAAATAATGGAATCATCAAATCCGATATAAAAAGAGCCTTAAAATAATTATCAAACAAATTATTGCATATCTGTTTAAATTTGCTCTTCGATTTTTCAGCCGATCCGTATGCACTAATTATAACATATGAAGAAATACTCTCCTCTATATATCCATTCATTTCCCCAATATTAACTTGTTGTTCGTTATAATATTTATCTGAAATATTTGCAATTAAAAGTATCCCTATAAATCCTAATACTGTTGTTAGGACTACAACAATCGCCATGATCCAGTTTGAGGTAAACATTGCTATAAGCGTTCCAATAAATAAAATTATAGATGCAAAAATATTAATTACACTCTGATTCAAATTATCATTTATACTGTTTAAATTTGTAGTAATAAGAGAAATAATACTACCTTTTTTATCTGAAAATAAACTTTCGATTGGAATAGTTTTCATTTTTTGAAAAATATCCCCTCGGATTTTTTTCATCAATTTTTGTATCAGGTATGTGAATATAAGATAATTGGCAACATTAAACAATAAAGCTAATCCATAAATCACAGATAGTCTTATACCTAAATACAATACAAATGACATATCAATGTTACCATCTTTATTATCAGAAATATAGTCAATTAACTTTTCAAGTTTCCCCGGACCTATAACAGATAAAAACGCATTTAATAATGAAGAAATAAATGCGATAAAAAAAGCCAAACGATAATTTCTTATTCTTCGCCAATAATTCTGAAAAACTTTTTTTATCGTGTAATTATGAATATCAACTTCTTTATTGTGCATCGCTTCCTCCCCCTATATACTGAGATTCAGCCATCTGCTTATACAACTCGCTTGATAACATTAATTCATCGTGTTTACCAATCCCCATGCATTTTCCATCTTCAAGCAGCAAAATAACATCAGCATTCATAATTGATGTGATTTTTTGCGAAACTATTACTTTTGTCATATCTTTGTATTCACTTATCACATCAGAAATCTTCCTTTCTGTCATATAATCTAATGCAGAAAAAGAATCATCAAGTACAAGGATTTTTGGATTTCTCTGAAGTGCTCTGGCTATTGCAATACGTTGTTTCTGTCCGCCTGACAGATTATTGCCTGCCTGTTTTACTTCCGAATCGTACTTATTACTACTTGCTTCAATAAAATCTGATATCTGAGCATCTTCAGCGGCTTTGATCATTTCATTTTCATTTAAGCTGTATTCTCCATATAAAATATTATCTCTAATACTACCTGATAATATCATTGGTTTTTGTGTAACGTATCCAAAGCAACTATGTAATGCATTAAGATCATATTTTGTTATATCCGTTCCATCAATATATATATTGCCATAGGTGGTATCATAAAAACGCATCATTAAATTTAATAAAGTCGTTTTACCACTGCCAGTCGGTCCAATAATACCAATCGTCTGGCCCTTTTTAACAGAAAAACTTAATCCCCTTAGTATATCTCTATTCATTCCAGGATATCTAAATGAAACATTTTCAAAAATTATCTCGCCACTTTCCGGTCTTCTTACTATAGTTCCATTTTTTATTGATAAATCGTATGTTAAAACGTCTACAATACGATTACACGATACAAATGCCTTTGGAAAAGCCATAAGCACAAGAACCATCAATAAAAAACCAATTATTATTTGTGAGGAATACGAAGAGAACGCTATCATCTCAGAAAACAATTCCCTCTTCCTTTCAAAAGAAGAGTTATTAATAACATATGCTCCTGTAAAGTATATTATAAGCGACAAAAGATTCATCAAAAATGTTAATGCTGGAGTCAAAGGCTGCATAATGCGATTAACTTTCAAATAATCATCTGTTATTTTATTATTATCAGCACTAAATTTTTCGTTCTGATAATCAAATGCATTATATGAACGAATATATGCCGCTCCCTCTATCGCCTCATGAACGTCACGATTTATTTTATCATTAAGTTTCTGAATAGATGCATATTTGGGTGTTGTATACATTAATGTTAGGAATAAGGTTACACATACAATAATAATCGCTATCCACATTGACGCGGTCCACCAGATTACACTTCCAGATATTCTCCATAATCCCAAAGCCGCAACAATCGGCGCTTTGAACAAAGAAGTTATAATCAATATGTATACCATACGTATTTGTTCGACATCACTAGTAAGTCTTGTAATTATACTTGAAACCGAAAAATGATCCATATCTGCCGGCGAATACTCTATGACCTTATTATACAGATCTACGCTCAATCTTCTTGCAAGTGCAATTCCTGCTATAGTCGACAACCACCCTATTACAACTCTGATTAAAGCTGCACATATTGAATATAACAGCATGGAAACACAATTATGTGACACATCAGATATCGTACACCCCTGCTTTAAGGCTTCCTTTGTTATCATCGCCATACAATATGGGATCTGTATCTCAAAATAGGCTTGCAGACATGTAAGCAAAAAGCAAATTAATATAATTATTCTTTCTTTAGCACTCACTCTGCTTAAAATATAAAAAAACGATTTCATTTATTGCTCCTCATAAAACGTCACTTTCGTCCATCACTAATACAAATGTTTCAGTAAAAAAATTCAATTCAATACACAAACCAAATATTTTATATATAATCACAATCTAATGTACAAATCATTGTTACTTCTTTTTCCTTACTCATGCTATTACTTTATAAAAATCAAATAGAAAAAAACAAATAGAATAACTAATTAAATAACACATCGAATAATAAATCATTTTTAAAACTACCCGTAAACAAAACAGCTTTTTTATTATATCACTTTACCGGTGAGATGTCAAGTCTTCTGATTTATTTTTTAACATAACACAAAATCTTTCAATAAATCTTGGAGAAAGTACTTGCAATCTGAGCTGTTATGGGGGATAACAAAAATAAGTATGTACCATGACTTTGAGAGAACGGAGAAATCGTACATGAAAGTATTTAATACGAACACTGTGTTTGCCTGAAAAGCATTACATGGTTGATTTGAAGAAAAGAGTATCAGATATCAGGGAACTTGTGGATGCCGAATAATATTCACAATCAATCATGCAAGACAGTAGCAACAACGATTTATCACTGTTTCCAATACTCGTGCTATCTTCTACAAAAATCCAACACAAATATATTGACATTCATAATATGAAGGCTGCTGAGGAGTTTGCTGCACTTTTACAGCAAGGAGCTATCAAGCCAAATATTGATATTCTCTTTATGGCTACCACAGAGGCAGAAGCAGTTAAGCTGTTCGCTAATACATATCTTGCACTTCGTGTAAGCTACTTCAATGAGCTGGACACCTACGC
>DFFQ01000106.1:0-4267 GCA_002371025.1 Lachnospiraceae bacterium UBA3772
AACCTAGATCATTGAAATCAGTGATCACATACTTAGTAAGACAGCCGTCTACTGATTTACCAATCCTGTTTCCTTCTGCATCATAGATATATTTAAACTCTCTTCCTGCAGAATTCTTATAGGATGACATCTTATTCTCAGCATTATATTCATAGGTCTGAACATTATTTCCATTCTCTACCTGAATAAGATTTCCGTTATCATCATATGAATACAGGGACTTAATTCCATTATACTCTTCTGAAATAAGCTGGTTATTCTCATTGTAAGAATACTTAGTCTCTCCGGTCCTTACGGACATAGCATTATCACATAAGCCCTTTATACTTCCACTGGTTTCTACAACAAAAGAAGTTCTGTTACCTACCTCATCATAGGTGTAAGTATAATTTATAGAACCCTTTGAGTCTTCAATACTCTCACTTACAAGACGGCCTGCAGCATCATAACTATAATCAGTAGTCTTTACTGCACCATTTAAAGACGATTCTTCAATGGATATTGGATGTCCTACCTTGTCTCTGGTATAAATGTACTTCTTTATGATATTACTCTTTTTATCAACAATATCAATACGTGAGAGTCGATTAGAACTATCATAATAATACTGAGCCTTCATGCCATTGGAATATGTCATGGTTTGACGATTTCCAAGAGCATCATAAGTATAAAGAGTAATATTTCCATTATGATCTACAACTCTTACAATCCTATCAAGTTTATCATATTCATAGGCAGTTGTGCCATATGGGGTGATAAGTTTTGAAAGCTTACCGTTTAGAGTATATTCATACTTAAGCTCGATGTTATTTGTATCAGTCTTTGATATAAGCCTTCCAAAATCATCATATTTATAACTGATGGTTCCTTCTTTATTGGTTATCCTTGCAACATAAGGAGCTTCATTTCCTGCTTCATCCTTATAATCGTAAGTTGTAACTTCACCTGATACATCTGCCTTTATTATTCTTCCAAAGCTATCATATTCATTAACAGTAACATTTCCTGAATAATCTGTACTTCTTATGACATTACCTGCTGCGTCATATTCATAGGTGCATGTTTTACCTAATGAATTAGTCTTACTTGTAAGTCTTGACATGGAATCATAAGTATAACAGTAATTATTTCCCTTTGGATCAGTGATTTTAATAACATTACCCACTTCATCATACTCATAACTTGTCACATTGCCAAGAGCATCTTTTACGCTTGTCATATGACCTGCCTTGTCATAAGTATACTTAGTAGAATTTCCTTCCTCATCGATTCTTTCTACAAGTTGTCCTCGTTCATCATAAACAGATTTTTCTTCAATTTTATACTCTCTTGATACAGAAGTCCTATTATTCAACTCATCATAAGTATATTCCTCTATGAATGCAAAGTATTCATAATTATATCCTTTAACAACCACCGCCTTTCTAACAAGCCTGTTTCTGGAATCATACTCATATATATATTTGTTTCCGTATGGATCAATAACCGCCGTATTTCTACCTGAACCATCGTATTCATATCGTGTAACATTACCATTAACATCTTTTGATACAATATTACCTACAGCATCATAGGTGTAGATTTCTTTTCCGCCACCTACGTATTCCTTTGATGTCATTCTATCCAGCTTATCATAAGTCATTAATATCTTTACCCCACGGATATCTGTAGCACTTATGTTATTGCCGTTAGCATCATATTCAAATGATTCAAACGATCCATCAGAATAGGTTATTTTAGTAATATTTCCACGTTTGTCATAATCATATTTTGTCTCATTACCCAGTTTATCCACAGTAGATGTCATATTGTTATTAACATCATAGGTATAATGGGTTGTATTTCCTTCTGAATCAACCTTCTGGATAATATTACCTGCTTTATCATATGACATAAAACTGTCGACAGTCTTTTCAACCCCATTAACAGTTCTTACGGTTGAAGTTTGAGTTACTTTGCCATACTTATTCCTTGTGTATTTTGTAACATGGCCCTCACCATCAGTCGACTCTATAACATTATTATTATCATCATATTTATAGGTTACAATAGTTCCTATTTCGTCTGATATTGAGGTATTATTTCTTCTTTCATCATATTGGAAAAAAGTAGTCTTTCCATCGTCTAAACGCAGTTCACTAGGATTCTCATTAGCATCATAATAGATATTTATATTTCCTGTATCTCCTGCGGCAATGGCGTCAAAACTTTTTCCCCAATAGCCTAAATAAATAATATCTCCTGCGCCAGTTACTTTTCGGGTAAGATTTCCATCTTTGTTATATGTAAATTGAGTTTCATTACCTGCAGCATCAGTCCTTTTGGTAATATTATGGTTCTTGTCATATTCTGTTGTTGAGACATTTCCATATGGATCCGTTACCTTAATAATATTACCTTCTTCATCGTATGAATTAATAGTAACATTTCCATTTCTGTCTTTTATCACTTCCTGCCTGTTAGAAATATCATGATCAAACTCAATCCTGTTACCTTCAGAGTCTATGGTAGCTATCATCCTGCCATCATCGTCATACTCATTTCTGGAGACTTCACAACCATCCGGCCCTTTCATGGATATAAGATTATGATCATCATCATAAGTATATCTTACAGTTTTGCCTGCAACATCTGTAACAGCTATAAGATTCTTATTATCATCATAGGAATAAACTGTTTCATCACCATATGTATCTGTTATCTTTGTAACTAAATCATCGATATTTCTATCGATTTTTATTACTTCACCATTATCTGATTTGTAACTGTTTTGGTTAACCTTTATTGTATGGCCATCTTTATCTACAAGCTTAGTTACACCCAATTTGGTATTAAAGTAAATCTCGTTTTTATCCTTGGTTGTAAGCTTATAATTAAAACCAAATTCATTGGTCAAATACGAATCCAACAAAAGCGCACCATCAGAATACAAAGCTTTATTTCCAATCAGTTCAAGCTTTACGTCATTACTGGTCATGCAGGTATAATTTAATTCTACATATCCTGTTTCGGTATTATCAGAGAATACCGATTCAATCTTTCCAACTACATTCAGCTTAAATCTATCACTTGTTCCATCACCATAATAAACATAAACTGAATGATCTATAGATTCATTCACCGAAGATAAACTTACATATTTAAAGCCTTCTGTAACGGTATAGTATCCTTTGTCTATTCCGTTTGTTACTACAATCTTAAATCCATCAAGATCCATAGACCAGCCATATCCAAAATCACCTATATTCTTATTTCTTGAATCATATCTTCTATTGATATTTACAGTAGTTCCAGCTATAGGCGCTGATACATCATTAAATCCGATATTAAAATATCCAACCTTTATCTTTGATTCAATGATAATAAAACTTTGGATAGTCCTGTAATTACCGCCTTCATCCTGTATTGTAAGCCTTAATTCATATTCACCATTGATCATCATCGAAGGATCCAGTTTTCCAAGAATTCCCTTATCAATATTCTCATGACCCTCAGCAATCAGACGATACTCATTATATGGAACCATTCTATACTCAAGGCGCCAGAAATCTATCTTTGTCTCATCATAAGCAGTTCCTATTATATCCACAGGTCCTGTGATTACATCGTATAATTCAGGTTTAATGATATCCCCAACCGGACACACCGTATCCTTATCATTAAAGAAAACACATTCTTCAACTAAAACGATCTCATTTTTATTAGTTGATCCATCTTCTTTAACTTCTGCATCTGTATCCGATGCGATATTCTTATCTTCTGTTTCATCAATTGTATATACAGCTTTTATCTTAACTTTACCTGCTTTTTCAGATGTAAAATGAGTTATTGCCTCTTTCTCAGATAATAACTCACCATCTTTATAGACCTTGACCTTATTTATATCCATTCCACTGCCAAGGTTAACAACAGCTTTTACATCTCTTCCAATCGCAGTTCTAAGATATGTAAGAGTTAATTTAAATCCTGAATAATCAGGTTTTATTTCAGGCTGTACTTCTTCATGATTAACAGGTGCATCAGTAGATGTCTGATTTTCTACATTTTCTCCTGATTCATTATTATTTTTCTCTACTGCTGTTTCAAAAGTCTGCTGTGTTACACTGGTACTTGTATCAACCTTTATTTCTTCAGTTTTAGTGTACTGAAATGACGCAACCTCATCATTTTACCTTTAAACTGTCTTGATACAAAAAAGAAGAACAATAGGGGCCATCTGCCCAAAAAAGGAAAGGTACGAGCGCACTAAGAATGTGCTTTCGTGCCT
>DFFQ01000106.1:4332-5331 GCA_002371025.1 Lachnospiraceae bacterium UBA3772
TTCCTTTTTTGATGTTATGGCCATGAAACGGTATATTTTACCTTCCCATCTACTAATTTATCGATTCTGTCAAATTTTTCATATTCTTACCTAAATGAGGTTTTTAGAAAAAACGCCAAGGTACCTGTTTTATATCAGACACCTTGGCATTTGGAAGTATTATTTGATTTGTATTACATTATTTTGCTATAACCCACATATTAATATCATCATATCCCACAATCTTCATCCTTAATTTCTCATGGAGTTGTACTTCTTCATCTCCAATATAATTAATAATTATATTATCAACTTTGAATATTGCCCCTTGAGGATAAAAATACATTAAAGTAGCAGTTATATCACTATTAGGTTTATAGTTATTTTTTACTGAATCCCAAATTTTCCGATAATCCCTTAATGCGTCATTCCAAGTAATTTCAAAATTCTTCTTAGATATATCAATAATATCTGCCTCAATTTCATCCTCAATTATTTGACCTTCTGCAAGACAATCTTCTAATGCAGATACATGATATAGTCCATCAGAAAGAATCACATGTCTATAAGCAATATTATTATCATCAATTTCTATCCAGTTTTTTTCATCTTCAAATGTAAAAAAAATATATCTCATAAACACACCTCATCAATCCCCAACTTTACCAGAGTTTATTATTCTTCCTGTTAAATCTAATGCTTCCTCATTAGGTATTACATATACACCATCTCTTCCTTGTATAACGTTTAAATCAGTAACATCAATTTCAATATAATGTGTATATTTATACTTATTAGGAACATTAATAAACTTCCTTGCTAATTTTGCTGGTGTTGTTGATTTAGGATTTATGTCTGATAAGTACTGTCCATTACCATATCTTGCATCTTTAGGATTATTTGCCTTTAAAGATGGATTTAATTGGTTTGATTCTATTATTCCTTTCAGCCCTTTTTCATTTGTATAATGATATAAAGTTTTTTTACCACTTCCACCCTTATATACCAATCCTCTATCTT
>DFFQ01000242.1 GCA_002371025.1 Lachnospiraceae bacterium UBA3772
GTAAGGACAAATATTTAATATGAGTAGTACAAAGAAAAATAGCATTAAAAAGAGACTGATGGAATACCTGATCATTACGGTTGCATCAACGCTATACGGGCTTGCCACAGCGATACTGGTTGACCCTAACAATATAGCTCCTGGTGGGATGACAGGCCTTGCTATCGTAATTAACAGGCTTATTCCAATCGGAACTGGTAAGTGGTTTTGGATCATGAATATTCCTATTCTGCTTGTTGCTATTTGGAAGTTTGGCATCAGATTTACAGTTTCTACAATCTATGCCACAGGGGTTATATCCCTGACTACAGATTTCTTTCACAATTATTTGTCTGCTTATTTTATAAATGATATTATTCTGGGCGTTACCATTGGTAGTGCATTATCAGCTATTGCCATGGGACTTATTTTTAAAAACCACGCCACAAGTGGTGGTACAGATGTTATAATTAAACTGTTAAGGCTCAGGTATCCGCATATCAAGACTGGCATGCTATTTATTATGACGGATATGGTAGTACTTATTATTGCAGGAATAGTATTTGGAGATATATCTGCTGCTTTGTATTCATTTCTTTCTGTTATGATCACATCTTCAGTTCTTGATCTTGTATTATACGGAAGAGATGGAGCTAAACTGCTCTATATCATATCTGATCATCCAGATATTATTACAGCGAGACTTTTAGAGGAACTTGATATTGGCGTAACACACGTATTTGCCCAGGGAGCATATAGTGGTGAAGATAAAAAGGTTATTATGTGCGCCATTAAAAAGAGACTTTCGCCTCTTGCTGAGGATATAGTAAGAGAAGAAGATCCTAATGCATTTATGATTGTAACTAGTGCCAGTGAAATTTTTGGTGAAGGCTATAAGAGTTATTTTGACGAGAGAATGTGAGCATGAAGAATACTTCCCAGGACACAAGAGAACGCATAGGCGTTAGAAATACTCATAATATCATATCCATTATTTTTTTAAGTCTGGTAGCGTTACTTGCTTTATCTTTTAGCGTTATGCTGCTTATTAAGAATGCCTCCCTTAAGAGAGAAGAGGAGGCTGTTAGAAGTGAGCTTGAAGCTTTAAATGAGGAAGGCTACTACACTGTAACTGAAGCTGACAGGCTTATTGAGGATGCCAAGGCGCAGACTAGACTTGAAACTACAAATTCTATAAAGGCGACAATTCAGTCTAAGCTTGAGGCTGGAGAGGGAACTACAACGACTATCAGATCTCTTTTCCCTGACCAGATGGTAGTTGCAAGCTCAGGCAGATATTACTTTTTTCCAATACTAGATACAATTGCGCATCATGGTTTTGGAGAAGAGGACTTTGTGGTTGGTGATGATGGATTTCTTGAGTATGTTGGTTCTGATGAGAGTATCCATGTAAAAAAAGGTGTTGATGTCTCAAGGTTTCAGGGCAATATAGACTGGAAGACAGTTAAAGAACAAGGGATAGATTTTGCATTTATAAGAGTTGGACTTCGTGGAACGACAGAGGGCAAGATTCTTACAGATGACTGCTTTGAGGATAATATTAAGGGAGCTACTGAAAATGGCATTGATGTAGGAGTATATTTTTATTCCCAGGCAGTTAATGAGAAAGAGGCTCTAGAAGAAGTTCAGCTTATTCTGGATATGATTGAGCCATACGATGTCAAATACCCTGTTGTGATCGATATAGAATCAGCAGATTCAGATTCTGCGAGAACAAATGACCTTACTTCAGATGAATATGAGGTTGTTGCCAAGACCTTCTGTGATACAGTAAGAAGCGCAGGCTATAAACCTATGATCTATGGAAATGTCAAATCTTTTACGCTTCTTATGGATGCGCAGGATGTTGATGATTATGGAATTTGGATTGCATATTATGGTAGTCCGTTGTACTATCCATACCATTTTGATGTATGGCAGTTTACATCTTCAGGAACAGTTAAAGGAATTGATGGCAACGTAGATCTTGATATATGCATTACGGATTATTGAAAAGAGTGATATGGTCAGAGAATTTGATGAAAAGCTTCCTTATTCCGCCTACGAGGAAAAGGGATATCTTAACAATGACTTTAAGTTTTTTCATATAAATGATCATGAAAAGGTTGACATTCCTTATCATTATCATGATTTTCATAAATTGATCCTTGTTCTTGGGGGCAAGGTTAAATATCTGATCGAAGGAAGGGAGTATGAGCTTCTTCCCTTCGATTTTGTGCTGGTTAACAGGTATCTGATACACAAGCCTCTATTTGATGGACAGAACAAAGAAAATTATGACAGGATCATATTATATCTAAGTGATGATTTTCTTAGAAAGTATAACCTCTTGGATGCATTTGAAAAAGCAAGAGAAATTGGGAGTTTTGTTGTAAGATTTCCTGGAAATGTTAGCTCAGATCTGTATGACAGATTTCAAAAGATACAGACAGATCTTCAGAATCAGGATAAAGAATATGCTGGAGAATTGCTTACCAGAATTGATGTTTTAAAAGCCATCATCGGTTTTAATAAGGCATGTATAAGCGAAGATTTTGGCTTTAAGCCAGAAGCCAGATATAACAGAAAAGTAATAGAGATAATATCATATATTACAGAGAATCTTTCATCTGATCTTTCCATAGATTACCTGGCTGATCATTTTTATATGAGTAAGTATCATATGATGAGGATCTTCAAGAATGAGACGGATTATTCAATTCATCAATACATTACTGAAAAAAGAATTCTAATGGCGAGGAATCTGATAATTTCAGGTATGCCTGCAACAGCCGCTTGCCTGGAGTGCGGATTTAAGGATTACTCTTCTTTTAGCAGAGCTTTCAAGAATCAGCTTGGATGTTTGCCATCTGATATTAAGATATAAGTGTCAAGAAAAAATACTTGACACCTATATCTTTTTTGTTTATTATAACATTTGTGTTTATAGGTAAAGAGGATATGTATGAAGAAAATCGTAGAGCAAGGCTTGTTGTATGATTTCTATGGCGAGCTTCTAACTGAACATCAGAGAGAAATATATGAGGCCGCTGTTTACAATGATATGTCTCTTACCGAGATTGCTGATGAAAACGGTATCAGCAAGCAGGGAGTGCATGATCTTATCAAGAGGTGTACCAATACGCTTGAGAGTTATGAAGACAGGCTTCACATGATCAGAAGATTTGAAGCTATTAAGGCTCAGGCCGTGGCTTTAGAAAAGTTATCCGGAGATTCCGGAATTGATATGGATGCTGAGCTTAGAGATAAACTTAAAGGCATCTCAGGCAAAATAATCGAGGAGCTTATTTGATAAATGGCTTTTGAAAGTCTTACTGATAAATTACAAAATGTTTTTAAGAATCTCCGCAGCAAGGGCAAACTTACAGAGGAAGATGTCAAGACTGCTCTTAAGGAAGTCAAGATGGCACTTCTTGAGGCTGATGTAAGTTTTAAGGTTGTTAAACAGTTTATTTCTGCTGTACAAGA
>DFFQ01000088.1 GCA_002371025.1 Lachnospiraceae bacterium UBA3772
GTTATTACTTTCTTTTGCAAATGGCACGTCGTAAGTTCTTTTCTTTAACGAAATGATATTTTTCTCTAATGCCGATGCCAGATCTCTCTTAAGCTGATTTAAAGAAGACATCCGAATAAAGCTCATATCATCATTTTGAATCTCATAAGCAACAGGATTAAAAGGTGTTTCTCCTAATTTAGAGAGCTTTGATATTATATCTTCATTACTAACAGCTTTTGAAGAAGCCATATCCACCACGTCACCAAATACTTCAGCACTTATCTCTTCACCAAAAACTTTTGCAGTGGCTGAAATATAAAGAGGTTCATTTGCTTTAATCTTTACACTGTAAGATATATCAACTTTTTTATTAGTATTAATTATACTTTCGTAAATATCATCAAGAAGCTTCTCGCTTCTCACACGGTACCCAACACTTCCTGCCTTAAGCCTTTTAGTTCCAGGACAGTTAAGAACAGCCTCATCACCCTTAGCAATAAATGACGCAGTAGTAAGTTTTACCGGTGTTTCATAATCATCATCCAAAAAAGCAATATCGTCATGCGCATTGATATCCATCAGTGCTTTAATACGAATCTTTCCCTTTAAGACATCTTTAATCTTAAGAGCTTTAACTCCTCTTCTTCCTGAGATGTTTTCATCTATCATATCTTTTCCATGATGTTTAAAGAAATAACCGGAAGAAAAGCCGCCACGATTAAATATATCCGCTAAAAGATTTTTATATCTTTCAGCTTTTTCTTTTTTATAGCATCCATTTATGATATCATCCACGATATCTTTATAACATCTGACAGCAGAAGCAACGTAGTATTCATTTTTCATTCTGCCTTCAATCTTAAGGGAATCCATACCCTTTTCCACTAAAGCTGGTAAATCCGTTATGGCACACATATCTTTCATAGATAATTTATATGAACCATCATACATTTTACGGCATGGCTGAGCACACCTTCCTCTGTTTCCGCTTCTATCTCCTGCCATTGAAGAAAGAAGACATCTGCCACTATAAGAAAAACACATGGCACCATGAACAAAAGTCTCAACTTCAAGTTTAGACCTTTCTTTCATAACAAAAAGCTCATCAAGGGAATTCTCTCTTGCAGCTACAACTCTTTCGAATTTCAGCTCTTTAGCAAGACAGGCACCATGGTGAGACGTAATATTCATCTGTGTACTAGCGTGTATAGGTAGATCAGGAAATAATTCTTTAATGAGTCGAATCACTCCAAAATCCTGAACAAGCACGGCATCAAGCCCTGCTTTATAGAGAGGTAATAAAAAATTAAAGATATGCTTTATCTCGTTATTCTTTATCAGCGTATTTATAGTAAGATAAACTTTAACGCCATACAGATGTGCAATCTCTATGGCGTGTATAAGTTCTTCATTATTAAAATTTCCGGCATAAGCTCTTGCACCAAAAGCATTTCCGGCCAGATAAACAGCATCAGCACCGGCATTAATAGCTGCATAAAGGCAGGAAACATTTCCACAAGGAGCAAGAATTTCAGGTCTTTTAATATTATTCATTGTTTCTTTCTTTTTCAGCTTCTAACTGAACTATCTTTCTCTGAAGTGCGCTGATCTGTTCTTTATATTCTTCAACAAGTTTAAGAGCAGCTTCATGTTTAATCTGAGATTCAATTACTTCATGTCTTAAATCATAGAGCTGCTGTTCTTTTTCTGTATCATCAAGAGCAGCTTTATTTGCAAGATTTCTGGCCTTGAAATAATCATCAGCGATATTTAAAGCAAGAAGAATACCCTGATATTCAGTATTCATTCTTCTATATTCTTCTGAAGTTTTACATTCAGCAATTTTCGAATTAATATAGCTGGCTACATTCTGAAGATAATCTTCACCTTCATAACCACTAAGAGTATAAACCTTTCCATTAATAACGACTGGAATATCGATCTTTTGTGCCATTTTCCATATCTCCTTTTAACTCTCAATTAATTCATCCAGACCAAAATGCCTGTAGCATTTCTCTGTAACTACTCTTCCCCTAGGTGTTCTGTTTATAAAGCCATTTTTAATAAGATATGGCTCATATACATCTTCAATAGTTCCAGAATCTTCACCTATTGCAGCGGCAAGGGTATCAAGCCCAACCGGTCCTCCGCCGAACTGGTGAATAATAGTCGTTATGATATTTCTGTCAGTCTGATCAAGACCTGCAGAGTCTACATCAAGCTGATCAAGTGCATTTCTTGCTATATTATAATCAATTTTCCCCTGATGTTCAACCTCTGCAAAATCTCTCACTCTCTTTAAAAGTCTGTTGGCAAGACGAGGCGTTCCTCTGGATCTCTTAGCTAATTCAAGAGCTCCTTCCTCATCAATATCCACACCTAAAACTTTTGAAGATCTCATAATGATAAGCATAAGATCTGTAACATCATAAAGCTCTAATTTATCAACAACTCCGAATCTGTCTCTTAATGGTGCTGAAAGCATTCCCGCTCTGGTGGTTGCTCCAACCAGGGTAAAATGTGGCAGATCAAGTCTTATAGATCTTGCACTTTCTCCTTTACCAATGACGATATCTATAGCAAAGTCTTCCATGGCAGGATAAAGTACTTCTTCCACCTGCTTATTTAATCTATGTATCTCATCAATGAAAAGTACATCATTTTCAGAAAGGTTATTTAGAATAGCTGCAATCTCTCCTGGTTTTTCAATGGCAGGTCCTGAAGTTACTTTAAGAGTAACTCCCATCTCTTCTGCAATGATTCCAGCCAGAGTTGTCTTACCAAGTCCCGGAGGTCCATAAAGAAGAACATGATCTAAAGGTTCTTTTCTTTTTTTTGCAGCTTTTATAAAAACGGAAAGATTTTTCTTTACCTTATCCTGACCAATATATTCCTTTAGACTCTTTGGTCTAAGACCTGCATCTAACCCTTCATCTTCAGTTGTAACACTAGTTGTGATTATACGTTTTTCCATATCTTTTCCAATTAAATATTTTTAAGAGCAGCCTTAAGAAGCTGTTCTACTGTCATATTTTCTTTATCTTTTACTTTCTGTATAGCACGAAGTGCAGCAGTATTAGAATAGCCTAAAGAAGTAAGTGCTTCTGCCGCTTCATCCATAACATGATCATCATTTGAAAATGATGCAACATCTGAAAAATCGGCATCTTCTTTAGCTATTTTATCCTTAAGTTCAATTATTATTTTTTGAGCAGTTTTTTGTCCAATTCCATTGGCTTTTGAGATAGCTTTTGAATCATTTAAAAGAACCGCAGAATAAAGCTCATCCGGAGGAAGTGTATTAAGAATTGAAAGTCCTCCCTTTGGACCAACTCCATTTACTGTGATAAGCATCTTAAAAATGCTAAGTTCTTTCTTATTATTGAATCCATATAAGGCTCTGTCATCTTCTCTTACATGATAATAAGTATAGACTTTAACCTCTTTTCCTTCCAGAGGATAAAATTCTTTAATTGTTCTTTCTGTAGTTCTTACCTCAAAACCTATACCATTTACATCAATTACAAGGCAGTCATCTGACACTGAGTCAAGTATACCTCTGATAAAACTAATCAAAATGATTCCTCCACACTTTTAAAAAAGAGTGCCACCCTCGCAGCACTCTTTATAATTCATAAATTATTTCGGTTTATAAGAATTCGAAGTCGTCTGCTGATGTATTCTCGCCATCACCGATCATAGCCTTTGCTGGCTTTCTGTTATCTTCGATCTCACCAACAAATACTTCATCATCATCCATAGCAACTGTTTCTTTAGCTTCTGCCTGCTGGAAGAATTTTGATGTAGCTGATTTCTCCTCTGCTTTAGGAGCTTCTGGCTGTGGCTTTGGTGCCTCTGGCTGTGGTTTTGGTGCTTCCGGCTGTGGCTTCACAGTTTCTGGCTGTGGCTTTGGTGCCTCAGCTTTCTTTGTATCTGCAGTTGACTTATATGTAGAAACATTTTCAAGTCTCTGTACCTTGTTCTCAAGATCAAATAACTTAACTCTGTTCTCTTCGATAACCTTATTTAATCTTTCAACTTCGTCTTTAAGTCTTCTGTTTTCATTATAAGCTTCGTCATATGCTCTGTAAGCTGTCTCAACGTATGTATCTACATCTGTAGTCTTATAACCAAAAAGTCCCTTTTTAAAGCTCTGTGTTCTTAAATCCATTGGTTCAATCATGACGTACGACCTCCATTTAACATTATTGTCTATTAAAAATTATATCATATAAAAGTAAACTTTCAACACCAAAAAGTCGTGAAAATTTATACAATTAAGTTTTTTATACAAAAATTATATGATATTATTGTGTATTATATATGACTAAATTCGATAAAATGATTATTTTTTTTAAAAACATTCAATTTCAGTGGAGACAATATGCAGATAATTGATGAAGTATTAAATGAAGAAAACTTAAAGCCCTTATTTTTATTGGAAGACTATTATGATAAAAATAAAATAATAATGTTTGATATAGAAACCACCGGCCTATCATCTAGAAATTCATTCATATATCTTATCGGCCTTAACTTCTATAAAGATGGAAATTATCATATCATCCAGCTATTCAATGATGACGGCAGATCAGAAAAAGAAATAATAGATACATTTTTAAAGATGATAAGCGGTTATAAATATCTTATGGAATTTAACGGCGATATGTTCGATATACCATTTGTTAAGGGAAGAATGGATTATATAAGAAATAAAACCGGATATGAATTTTCAAATGAACTTGACTGCATTGAATCCATAGATCTTTATAAAATGATAAGACCATTAAAGGCAATCCTTGGTCTTCCAAATGCAAAACAAAAGACTATCGAAAAATATCTTGGAATCTTCCGTGAGGATAAATATAACGGCGGTCAGCTTATAGATGTTTACTTCGATTATCTCACAGAAAAAGACGATACTTCAAAGTCACTGGTTTTAAGACATAATAGAGATGATATGGAAGGAATGTATTTTCTTACTTCTATTCTTTCTTATGAAGCTATAAAACATGGCAGATTTATATATCAAAATATCAGCATGGAAGAAAAGAATAAAAGCCTTTATCTGAATATTTATCTAAAGCTCGCCAGTGCACTTCCAAGAACTTTAGATACTTCCAGAGAAGGTATCTTACTCAGCGGGGATAAAGACATTTTAACCTTAAGGATTCCGGTTAATACCGGAACCCTTAAGTGCTATTATCCAAATTCTAAAGATTTTGAAACAAGCTCAGGATATTTCATCTATGCAGGTGACTTTGACAGAATGCCCCTTTTTAAAGAGGAACTAAAATCCAAGATCAAATATTTAGAAATAAATGATTCATTTCTTGGAAACATAGATTTTATCGAAGAATACTGCAGGATAATAATAAGACTTATAATGTCTAAGAAAAAGTAAAAGCCCATTAAATAAGCCACACTCAAGGGAGTGTGGCTCGTCTGTTTTTCCACAGGCATAAATACCTGACATAGCAAGAGTAAGACATACGATTCCAAGTTTTTTACGTATATTTTTGTTTAACATACTTATTTTCCTCCTCACACATAAGAAATTAATGCCTTAACTTCTAACAGTGTAGCAAGAAATTGAAAAATTAAATCATCCGAACGGGTGATTTATTTAATCCGGAATTACAATACCTCTTATTCTGGCTTCAATGGCCAGTTCTGTTCGGTTGCTAAAGCCTGTCTTATCCAGCATATGCTGTATATGGGTTTTTACCGTATTGGCTGATATATGAAGTTTTTCGCCAATCTGCGCGTTGGAGGAACCATTGGTAAGTTCCCTTAATACTTCAAGTTCACTCTGTGTAAGCTCGCTGGAACTGATGGATCCTAACTGTAATGCAGGAGTTGCATCCGGATAGATAAACTCTCCGTTAAAGACTTTATTAATAATATCTAATAATTTATCTTTTCCGGATTCCTTATACCAGAAGCCTTCTACTCCGATTTGTCTTGCTCGATTGAGGAAATTCGCCTCAGGCATTGCAGTTGCAAGTATAACCTTAACTTTTGGATAGTTTTTCTTTATATATTCAGCTGCATTAAGCCCACTGCTTCCATCAACCATAACAATGTCCATTATTACAAGGTCTATCTGAAGTCTGGCCATATAAACATCTATAAGACTTGCAGAAGATATAGATTTAACCAATTCCAAAGAATCATCACCGGTTATTATCCCTTCAACAAATTCTCTGGCCATATTCTGATCATCGACAATTAATATTTTACGTTTCATATTCCCCTCTTAAAAATATATGCATATAGTAAGTAAAAATCCATTTTCTGTAGAAATATCCATATTAGCGCCTGCCATTTCAACTATAGCTCTTAAATTGCCAAGGCCGCCGCTTTCATTTATCTTTCCCAAAGGCGGATAACCATTATTGGAAATCTTAATGATATACTTATTATCCTCACTAAAATGAGTCTCGACAAATACCTTGTCACCCTTAGCGTGTCTTATGGTATTTGTAAGACATTCATGAATAGCCATGGAACAGATCTGTTTAGCAGGCTGTTTATCAGGAAGTTCTCCATTTACTATGATATTAACTCCTACGTCACTGGCAGCTGCAAAAAGTTTTTCATATTCATCATTTTTCTTGCTTTCAGATACAGATTTCATGAAATCAAGTCTGTCCATCCAAAGAACAAAAAGCTTATCTTTGCTGATCAAAGAATCGTCTTCCTTAAGGTATTTTCTTGTGATGGTTAAAGCTTCACCAAGATCATCATGGACTTTAGCCTTGATATTTATAAGTTCTGTTTCAACCGAAAGATCATTTATCCTTCTATTCAGAGTTCTCAGTCTTTCATTAAGCTGTTCTAAAAGCTTATTATCACTATTGATCTTTTCATTAATATCATGGACATCTTTTACATCATAGAATAAAAGCTCCATATATTCAGTATCATCAATAAAGAACTTTTTTTCTGTCATCATATAAAGATGGTCATCCATTTTAAGGAGTTCTTCCTCACAACCTTTTATATATTCATGATATTTAAGATTAAAATTTATTCCATTGATAAGTGTGTTACCAAACAATTCCATGGAAATTCTGTCAGCAATACTGTTAACAAGTATCGGCATACCGTTATCAGTAGCAAAAACGGCAATCCCAACCGGAAGGGAGTCTAAACCTTCTTCTATGGAAAAATCCGATATGTGATCATTATTCCATCTTACTTCAAAGATAACCTGATAGATAAAAATAATAAGGATAATACCCATTTCTATCTTTAAAAACAGGTTTTCACTTTCTGATAAAGGTCTTATATCTCCTACATTTTTAACTATCTGAAATGTAACAAACAAAATGATACCTATCACTATTGATACTATACTATTAATCTTTGTCTGTTTTTCTTTTATTACTCTGTAACATATAAAACCCTCACCCCAAAAGATCAGAAGACAAAGAAGCATTAAAGAGTGTTCGTCAAATTTAAGCATATGAATCCCCCTTTAATATCAGCTTTGTTTCATCATCAGTTGTACTTAAGGCTACGGAAATAAAAGTATTTCCCTTTATCAATCTTTCCAGCTGATCTTCAAAATCTTTATAAATATCCAGCAGATCATCAAACTTTATAAGGAAGCTATCTTCAAAACCTGAAATCTCATATTTGATATTATAAAAATCCAGCTGAGCCAGAGATTCTTTAATGGCATAATAAAGTTCCTGAATGGAAATTGTATCAAAGCCTTTATTTTTAAGGTCTTCTGCTATGATCTTAAGATTAGACCATCTTTTAATATAAGTACCTTTTAAAGCGATATATCTGATACTTTCTCTATCCATCTCTTTATTTTTTATGATATTTAAAATGTCGTCTCGCTCTTTAGATAAAGAAAGATAGATCTTATCATAAATATAGTTCTTAGTCTCATTTCTGGCTTTTATCTCTTTTACTTCATTTTCAGATCTAAGAATTTCTTCCTCTTTTTTTAATTCAGCTTTGATGGATTCTAATTTCTTTTTCGCGGACACAAGGCTTGAAATATCTTCTACCCAGACAATCTCGCCAACCCTAAGATGATTTTTCCTTATGATTTTTGTCTCATCCACATATTCTCCGGATTTTAAACCAACAAGATCCTCTCTAAAAACATTATCGCTATAAATGATCTTTCCCCTTTTATCAATGATAGTAAAATCAAGGCCAGTCATTTCCAGATAATCTTTATGCTTCTTGTTACTTCTTATAATGCCGAGTTTAATACAGGCCTCCCAGAAAAGAATAAGTGTAAGGAGCATAGCCTGCTGAAAATGAAGCTTAACAGGATAAGCCTCAAAAAAAATATGGAACCTGTTATCTACCAACATATATATAAGATATATCAGAATAGGGATAAAAGGATATATAAAAAAACTCTTTTTTATATCTATTGGGCATTTAAAAATTATAAGGAAAAATGAAGCCAGAGTAAAAATTAAAGCCCAGGCAATAATGATATAATAAATAAAGCTGTGGCCATAATTATTATAATCAGCCAGTCCATTTTTAAAATAGAAAACCTTCTGATGCAGATCATTTGTCATTACGATTAAAATAAAGATCATACAAGGTATCCATAATAAATGGCTTTTCTTTATATTCTTTCCTTCTTCCGGTTCACCGATAGAACAAACTATCCTGAAACATGTAAGTGGTACAGAAATTATAGGTAAATAATAAGCATACCAAAGAAGCCTGCAATATATAGGCCTGCGGCAAAAGTTATATTTAATCAGCTGGACTAAGATTAAAATAAACATAAAAATAGAAAGCTGATAAAAAAGCCTTTTGGTCTTTTTTCCAACTATTCTCATACCAAGACTTGAACCCCAAAAGAAAAGGAGCAAAGCATAAATTGTCTGTGGCATTCCCCAGGATTTAAAATACGAAATCTTAAACAGAGGATGTAAATGAGCCCAGAAAAGAACAATAGTCCAAACAATAAGTTTTATCTTCTCATTCTTTGTAAACTTCACTGTTTCTATTTCCTTTTAAAAATTAAGCCCATGGATTACTACTTTCAGGTTGTCTTATATCTGATAAGATAAACTGCTCCCAGAGATACCATTTTCCATCCTTTGCAAGACGCATCTGAATATATCTAGGTGAATCGGCACCGCTGGAATTAACATATATTTTTGCATATCCCTGATCTGTATAAGAATAAGGATTTTCAAAAAGTGTGATACTATAAGGAACTGATGGCTTATAATCATTTGCAGGTGACGTTCCATTGAAATAAGAACGTGGAACATAATCCTTATCCATAAAACGGTCCCTGATAAACTGCTTATCATATTCACTTAAAGGTCTTGGGCCTCTAAGATATGAAAGCATATCCAGAGCAAAATTCCTATCTGATGGATAATAACAGAAAGCCATAATAGTAAGCGCTGCTGTTTTAAATGGATCACTAAGATCAACATATGGAAGCGACATAAATTCATTCATATTTTCCGGCAGTCTTTCAAATGTTATTGTAACTGATTTATTCTGATTTGTGCTTTGAACATTCTGATTTACATTTTCCCCGATGTTATCAAAAATCCCCATTATTTCTTCTCCTTTAAAATAAAATTTAATAATAGTATTTTATATTAAAAGAATTTTCATGTCAAAAAAAATACCCCTTTTAAAAAAGGGGTATTTTTCAAAAATATATTTTGTTTTTACAATATTTAATGGAGCTGGCGGGAATCGAACCC
>DFFQ01000179.1 GCA_002371025.1 Lachnospiraceae bacterium UBA3772
CAACACATGCTAGAAGGTAACAATAGTTTGGCTCATGATTTTTCTCATGGTAGATACTTTGGTAAGGAACCAGGTTATGGAAATGAATAAGTTTTCATTGGTCCATTGGACCAATCATATAAAATTTGAGAAAGGAGTGATTTTATGAACAAGATAATTTTAATGGGCTATCTTTCAAGAATGCCTGAACTACGTAGAACAGAGGGAGAGAATCCTATATCAATTACAAGGTTTGATATAGCGGTAAACAGAAGAGGAAAGGACAGAGAGAATAGTGAGGCTGATTTCTTCCACTGCACGGCATTTGGTAGATTGGCAGAATTTGTTGAAAAATATTTCGACAAGGGCTCTAAAATGCTTCTCTCTGGAAGAATCGAGAACAACAACTATACAAACCAGAAGGGTGAAAAGGTTTATGGTTACCAGGTGGTAGTTGATGAAGTAGAATTTGCTGAGTCTAAAAAAGATTCTGGAAACCAGGAAGAAATACCGGAAAATCTTCCCTTTTAAATCACTCTAGATGTGGTAAAATTAGATATGAGAATTAATACGAATAGGATACGAAAGGTAGGGATCCTTTATGAGAAGATTAAGACAAATTATGATAATGCTTATTGCATTTTTGGTTATAGGAATATTTGCAGATGGTGCTTCGGTTACGACTTATGCCAAATCAGGAAAAACTAAGGTTACAAAGAAAAGCATAACTTTGTACAAGGGCAAATCCAAGAAGATTAAACTTAAGTCATTTAAGAAAGCTAAGTCTGTAAAGATTAAAAACAATGGAAAGTCGGTTGTGTCTGTGAAGAGAAAAGCAGGTGCAATTGTTATCAAGAGCAAAAGACTTGGTAGAGCTACAGTTACTGTAAGTTACAAGGTTAAAAAGAAGAAGTACCAGTACAAGATAAAAGTTAAAGTTAAGAGAGGTGGAGCAAACAGCTCAGGCTCAAATGGATCTTCGTCAACAGGTACGAGTTCTAAGACTTCTAAGAAGAAGGGAAAAACCAAGTACAGCTATGATGTTAGGGTTATAAGTCAGGGGACGATTTATAGTGATGCTATGGTTTATGTTAAGACTGATAATCCTGATGGATCATTTCACTTTGAGAAAGAGGATTGTATAGTTTCAACAGCACCTAAATCTTATATTAACATTTCATTTATTGATAAGAAAACGTACAGTGTTCCAGGTGGATATTTGGTAAATGTAATTCTAGATGAGAGCTCAGATAATGTATTGGAACTTTATGAGAATAAAAAAGGTACATTTGGTATTTACACTGGAATTAGGGTGAAGATTCAGACAGGCTGTTTTGATAAAGAAGAGCAGGTATGGATTCAGCAGATGTATGAAAGAGCTAGTGGATATGTAAAACAAGGATATTATACATCTCCAAATGGATCAAAAATGACTTTGCCAGTAGAAGATATAGGTGAAAAGCATTGTATGATGAGAGCAATGGAAGCTATGGTTCTTGATGATTTTAAGTATCTGAAAACAACCTATGACCAAGATGGTGAATATGTTGTTGTAAGTGAATTCGGTGTGTCAGATCAGCCATATTGGAAGACTATGAGAGTTACATGTCTTTTGACCACAAGAATTATGAGAAAGTTTGCTGATAAATTGGGACTTCCAAATGAGGATACTTATGCGGGATATGGAGATCATCATTATGCTACAGTAATAATAGATGGAGAAAAGGTGATTTTCGATGCATCGCCAAGTTCAAAAGCAAGTTTGGTTGAGTATGGTTCTTGGAAAATGTTGGATGTAACTCAATTACCTAACAATAGTAATGCGGTTATTATCAAGGATTAATAAGAAATAAGTTAATAAAGAAAGTTACCTTTGAAAAAACAAAGGTTAGAGATAAAGGCAAGCCCTTTAGTAAAGCAAGCTGATGAGAATCAGTAAGTAATACTAAAGGGCTTTTTTTATGCCTTTAGAATATGGAGGTTAAGATGAATAGAATTAGTAGAAAGTTAAAAAGAATTGTTGCATTATGTATGGCATTCCTAATGGCATTTGGAATGTTGCAGATTGATGTAGAGAAAGTTGAAGCAGCTACTACGGCAAAGGCTGGCGTTGCTTCGCTTGGAAATTATGGAAGTATAAAGATTGGTACAAAGACGAAAAGTGCTAATTGGTGGAAATTGTCAGTAGGAAGTAAAACAGCTTTTTGTTTGAATCTAGGATATACCTGTCATGCAGGTAATGTCTATGAATCGAAAGAAAGCTTTAATTGGAATCAGAATACCGGTGGTGAAAAACGAGGTTATTATGCGAAGATTATCAGATGGTATGTAAATGATTGTAACCGCTCTAAGAAGAGTTATATGTTTAGTCAGGCTCTTATCTGGTCTGTTGCAGAAGGTTATAATTCTGAAAGTCAGTTAAAGCAGATTATCAAGGATATGAAATCTATTACAGGATATTTTGATTCCAAGACAGCAAATCAGCTTTATGAGCAGATTTTTGAGCCTGATGGGGCATGGACAGCTAAAGCAACGTATTGGGAGAAAACAAGTAATGCAAAGAGTTATCAGACTCTTATAACAGTGGATGCTGATTCAGTTCCTGAGTATAAGACACTTAATAAGAGCGATTATTATAGACAGAGAATTACAATCCATAAGCAGGATGAGTTTGGAAATGGACTTGGTGGAATTCAATTTACTTTGAAGGCTAGTAACTTAGATGATTTATATTCCTTCTATATGTTTGATGCCAATGGATCTGAGTCAGATAAGGCTGATGAAGATAATGATACTGGATTCGAGATGACTGGTTTAACTAGAGATAGTGGACGTATAGCATGGAGAATGACATATAAACTATATGCTAGTGAAAAAGTATATTATACAGATAATCAGCTTGAAAAGATGAATGATGCTGCTTATAAAGCTGCAAAGGCTGCACTTAAGGATGAAGGATACAAAGAAGGTAAGGACTTTGGTGCTAATCTTACAAAAGAAGAAGCTGAGGATATTGCTGAAAAAGAAATTCGTAATGAGTTTAAAAAGATTTCTAATACTTATACTTT
>DFFQ01000185.1 GCA_002371025.1 Lachnospiraceae bacterium UBA3772
CATCTTCTGTATTAAGTTCTGAAAGTGAAGTATATAGTGTTGTAGATTTACCTGATCCTGTAGGTCCTGTAACAAGGATGATGCCATGAGGATTACTAAGTATACCATCAAACGTTTTAATTTCTTCAGGTGAGAATCCAAGACCAGACTTAGGTTTTGTAAGTCCATCCTTGGAAGTAAGTCTCATAACCGTCTTTTCGCCATATACTGTAGGAAGAATAGATACACGGACATCAAATTCTCTTCTGTCTACCATAATGGTGATACGACCGTCCTGAGGTTTTCTCTTTTCCGCTATATCCATGCCACCTACAATCTTAATACGGGCACTGATAGCTGATGAAAGAGACTGATCATAACTCATTACCTGTTTTAAAGCACCGTCTATTCTATATCTTACACGGACATAAGTTTCCATAGGCTCTATATGAATATCAGAAGCCCTCTGTCTTACACCGCCTTCAATTATCTGATTTACAAGCTGTACAATAGGAGAATTGTCGATATCAGCATTTGCTGCAGCCTCTTCTTCATCCAACACCTGATTAGCCTGCTGCTCAAGCTTAAACTTCTCAGCCGCTTCCATAGCAGACGCACTGCCGTAGTATCTTCCGATAGCGTCATTGATATCCTCTTCAAAAGCAATCAGAGGATCAACCTGATATCCCGACGCAATACTTAAATCATCTATTGCAGAAAGATCCATAGGATCTGCCATGGCAACTTTAAGAATATTAGCATTATGATCATCAAAAGCTATCGGCATAGCCTTATGCTTACGTACCAAAGGTTCCGGTATAAGATCAATAACCGCTTCATCTACTTTGACTGTTTTTAATTCGACATAATCGATACCCATCTGGGTAGTAAGAACCGTGATAAGAAGTTCACGACTTATGAACCCCAAATCCATTATAACATTACCGAGTCTTCCACCAGTTTCCTTTTGTACTACAAGTGCCTGTTGAAGCTGATCCTCGGTAATAGCACCCGCCTCTACAAGCAGATCCCCGATTCGGATCTGTTTTCTAGCTCCACTTATTCGCATATTACACCCTCTCCTATCCGATATTAACAGATATAAAAATATTAACACATTAACATAAAGATGAAAAGCATCGCAAACTCTTTTCGTCATTTTTACATTAACAGCCCCTGTTATATGTGGTTTTTCACCTATTTTTCATAATTATTCTGTGCATACTGCACAAGCGCAACCGTTTAACCTCATTTTTATCAATCCTTTCTATTGCGCAGAATCATACCTCGAGTTATGTCACCCTGTTCACACTTTTCCAAACTGATAAAAATCTTTTGTTTTGGATGAGGCGCCGTCTCCATAGAGTTTCCATCCTCATCGGTAATCCCGGATACTTTACACTTCAAATTATGTCCATCAAAAAGCATAACTTCTATTTTCTCCCCCACAAGGAATTTATTCTTCTGATGTATCATAACAACTGCATTCTTTTCATCCTGAGACAAAACATCTTCTACAAGCCCAAGATAAATAGCATTTTGAAAATAAGTATTGCTATCATAGATCTGGCCATCAGACCCAGGTTTTCCAAAATAAAATCCTGTAGAAAAATTTCTCATGGTACAGTCAGATATCTCTTTTTTATAATGTTCTATCTTACTTTTATAAAGTTCAGGATCATTAAGATAATCATCTATAGCTTCTCTATATGTTCTGGCCGCAACAGCCACATAAAGATTTGTCTTCATCCTTCCTTCAATTTTAAAAGAATAGACTCCTGCATCAACAAGTTCCGGAATATGTTCTATCATGCAAAGATCTTTTGAGTTAAATATATATGTCCCTCTTTCATCTTCTTCTACAGGCATATATTCCCCGGGTCTTGTTTCTTCCATAACAGCATATTTCCATCTGCAGGGATGTGTACAAGCTCCCTGATTTGCATCTCTACCGGTAAAATAATTAGAAAGCAGGCAACGCCCGGAATAAGAAATACACATTGCCCCATGAATAAACGCTTCTATTTCAAGATCAGGATCTGTATTTTTTCTTATATCCTTTAATTCAGATAACGAAAGTTCACGAGCCGCAACAACTCTTGTAGCTCCCATCTTATGCCAGAAATTATAAGTCATATAATTGGTATTATTTGCCTGAGTTGAAATATGTATCTCCATTTCCGGAAGAACTTCCCTGCAAAGAGTAAATACACCCGGATCAGAAATAAGAAGAGCATCAATTCCTACATCTCTTATACTTTCAAAAAAAGATCTAAGTCCTTCTATATCTCTGTTATGAGCAAATATATTGACAGTTACATATACTTTAGCATTGTGACTATGAGCATATTTTACAGCCTCTATCATATCCTCTTTACTGAAATTATCCGCTTTCGCACGAAGACTGAAATGCTGTCCTCCGATATAAACTGCATCCGCCCCATAATCCACAGCACACTTAAGAGTTTCAAGACCGCCCGCCGGGCAGAGAAGTTCAATTTTTTTCTTATTATCCATATATTTAATCCTCGTATTATATATCACACTTAGTTTATCGCACGAAACTATATATCAAATTATTTTACAACCAGAGAAACCGCAGCCCCATCTCCCACAGAAAGAATATCTGTAGCAAGTCTTTCATCATTCTTTAATCTATAAAGATACTGTCTTATCCTGTCATGAATTGTAATCTCTCTTTTTTCAACCAGAAAATGAGATTCAATTATCTTTCCGTCTTCAAGTATGTTATCACTTATGATAATTGTTCCCGGTTTAGACATCTTAAGCGCCTCATCCAGATATATCATATACTGTCCTTTGGCTGCGTCTATAAATATCATGTCATAAATATTAATATCACTCTTAGAAAGTTCTTTTAAGGACTCCTCAGCATCCCCTTCAATGATATTTATATTATCTTCAAATCCTAATCTTTTGATATTTTCTTTAGCTATAAGAATCCTTTTCCTATCCAGTTCCAAAGTATCAATTAATACATCTTTCTTTAGAACATCCACCATAAAGGAAGCTGAATATCCTACAGCAGTTCCTATTTCCAGTATTTTCTTTGGTTTATTAATCAGAAGAAGGAGCCTTATCAGCTCCTTCATATCTTCTCTAATAACCGGCACTTTCATGTCTTTTGCACTAAAGTAAATATCTGCGAGGATTTCATTTTCATCATTCTTATTAAATGAATTGATGAAAGAACGTATCCTTGCATAATCATTTATACCGTTATTCATTGTCACCCTCACCTGATCCATCCGGATTACTTTCTCCTTCAGATACACTTTCAGTTTCTTTTTCAACAGCATCCGTGGAGGTGGCAGTAACCTCCTTACCTGTGGAATTTACTTTATCTTTATCCTTATTCTTACCATCATCATCCTGCTCATTTGTTATTATCTTTATTATCTCGTTATAAGTCATAGATGGAGAAAGTCCATACTGACCTGATTTAATCTTACTTCCATAAGAACCGACTTTAATCTTTGCCATCATAACATACTTATTATCTATGATCCCTTCTTTCTCTAATTTCTCAGAAATCTTTGAAGTAGAATCGCCATCAAGTATTGTTATAACTTTATATTCTGTCGAAGCTGGATTCTTTGCAGAATCATTAAAAACACTATAGGAAAACCCATAAGCCATAGAGAATCCTTTAACAAGAATAAGCAGGATAATTATATCCACAAGGATCTGAATCGCATAAAATAGTGATGTTTTAAGTCTTAGCTCTGTCTTATATGAATTGTTCTTTTTCTTAGCAGCCATTTATTTACTCCATGATATTTGTAAGTCCGTCTGTGATAGTACCCACCATTTTTTTAACAAGTTCCGATAATTCATTTTCCTTCTTCAGATAATCACTAACAAGCGAATTATGTAAGAGATCATCATTATCATCCCACAGTTTATAGATCTCATCATAGGGATTTCCATCATAATAAGTCTCTATATCATTATATTGTCTTTTAAATTCAAGAAGTCTGTTATAGAGTTCTCCCGAAGACTTTAGCGCAGCCTTGGAAGAAACAAATTCTCTATACTGTTTAGACTCCTTTATAGCTTCATTTAAATTTCTACAAACATTTAGTATATCATCCATAACACGGCCTCTTTTCACTGCAAATGACTTACAGTTTAAACTTCAGAGATAATAGGAAGAATCATAGGACTTCTCTTAGTCCTCTTCCATAAGAATTCTCCAAGAGAATCCTTTATAGCCCCCTTTATCTTTGACCAGTCACAGTTATTATATCTTGAAAGGCAGTCATCCAAAGTTTCCTGGACAACCATTCTGCAATCATCTATAAGAGACTCTGATTCTCTTACATATACAAAACCTCTTGATACAATATCCGGCCCAGCCAGTATCTGGTTAGAATACTTTTCGAGTGTCACTACTACTACGATCAGTCCGTTTTCGGAAAGATGCTGTCTGTCACGAAGGACTATATTTCCAACATCACCTACTCCAAGTCCATCGACGAGAACGCCTTGTGCAGGTACACGTCCTGTTATATCAAATGTATCATTACTTACTTCAAGCACATCTCCACTCTTCATGATCTTTACATTCTCCATTGGAATGCCCATCTCATTTGCAAGAAGTGCATGACGTTTTAAATGTCTATATTCACCATGTACAGGAATAGCATATTTAGGCTTTGTTAAGGCATAAATAAGTTTTAATTCTTCCTGACATGCATGTCCTGAAACATGAGTATTATGGTTTATAACATGAGCACCCTTCATTTCAAGATCATTGATTATATTATAAACTGATTTCTCATTTCCAGGGATAGGATTAGACGAAAGAACTACCACATCTCCCGGTTTAACAGAAATCTTATTATGTGTATTTGATGCTATCCTTGAAAGAACAGCCATATTCTCTCCCTGAGAGCCAGTGGTAATATATACCAGCTGTTCATCCGGATAATTCTTAGCATCATCTATCTCTATAAGAGTATTATCCGGTATATTTATATAGCCAAGTTCAGATGCAATACGAATGATATTTATCATACTTCTTCCATCTACTATAACTTTTCTCTTATATTTGGCAGCCGTATTGATTATCATCTGAACACGGTCAACATTTGATGCAAATGTTGCTATTATCATTCTGTGATGCACATTGTCATCAAATATCTCATTAAAAGTTCTTCCAACCATCATTTCGGAAGGAGTAAAACCAGGACGTTCTACATTTGTAGAATCCGCCATTAAAGCAAGTACGCCCTTCTTTCCAAGTTCTCCAAATCTCTGGAGATCTATGATACCTCCAAATACAGGAGTATAATCCACTTTAAAGTCACCTGTGTGAACTATTATTCCTTCAGGTGTAAATATAGCAAGTGCTGCTGAATCAGCAATAGAATGGTTGGTTCTTATAAATTCTATCCTGAAGCAGCCAAGGTTTATAGTCTGTCCATAACTTACCACTTTGCGCTTAACATTATTCATGAGACCATGCTCATCAAGCTTTGACTCAATGATTCCCATGGTAAGCTTTGTAGCATAAATAGGCATATTGATCTGCTTTTCTACATAAGGGATTGATCCAATATGATCCTCATGTCCGTGGGTTATCACCAGCCCCTTTACTTTATCTTTATTCTCTACAAGATAAGTAACATCAGGAATTACAAGATCAATTCCAAGCATGTCATCATCAGGGAATGAAAGGCCGCAATCCACCACTATGATTGAATCTTCATATTCAATCGCTGTAATATTCATTCCAATCTGTTCCAGCCCTCCGAGTGGAATGATCTTTACAGTCTTATTATTCTTCTTATTCAATTTTACCTCCAATTATCGGTCCGTTAACTGTCCAAAAATCCGTACAAAAATTATTTATTCTTTTCTGCATCGAGATAACTCTGAAGGATAATAGCCGCTGCCATCTTATCGATATACTGTTTTCTTCCAGATTCCGCAACACCTGTTGCGTCCAGTATTCTATCAGCTTCAATGGTAGTAAGGCGTTCATCCTGCAGAATAACCGGCAGTGATGTCCGACGTTCTAAATTTTCTTTAAATTCTTCTGTTGCAAGAGCACGCTCTCCAACAGTATTATTCATATTCTTAGGATACCCAAGGATTATCTTCTCAACATTTTTTTCTGCTATTATCTCTTCAATCCTCTGGTAAGTTTTACGCAGCTTAGTCTCTTTCTCTCTTGTAATTGTTTCAAAAGGCTGCGCAGTAATAAGGAGTTCATCAGATAATGCAACTCCTACTGTTTTGGTTCCATAATCGAGACCCATGTATCTCATATGTCTATCTCCTGATCAAAGTATTTAAGACTTATTTATTAAGTCTTGTCTCGATATAATTTTCCATGAGAACTTCTATAATCTCATCTCTTTCAGCTTTCATGATAAGACTTCTGGCACCGTTATAACTTGTTATATAAGTTGGATCACCACTCATGATATATCCAACTATCTGATTAACAGGGTTATATCCCTTCTCAGCCAAGGCCTGATAAACCTTCTCAAGGATAACAGGAACATTAAGTTCTAAATCCTTGCTGATATTAACATTCTGTGTTTCTCCACCGTTTGCGTTATACATATTATCACATCCTATCCGTACGCATTATTTGCTATTATAGTAAAAAGTGATGGAAGTTGCAAGTTACATAAAATCAAAATCCATCTCTTTTTCTTTTCAAATAACAACTAAATATAATAGTCCTCTAAATTCAATTTATTCTCTTTATAATCCTTAATAAACTCCTTGTATGATCTTTCTGTATCAAATATAACACCTCCATGTGTCGAACTGACTATTTGATATTCCATATAACTTCCATAAGATTTCTTAAGAATTTTATCATAATTTTTAGGTACATTTATATAAATGTCTTCAAATTTCATTTTCATAAGATTATACATATCATTTCGTCTCATGAGGTTCAACTTGTTATTATATGCTAAACAGAAATTTCTTACTAATCCTGATCCTTTTCCATCATACTTCGAACATATTTCTTCATATCTCCTATATAATCTGGATGTTCCAAATAATTTACCCAATGGTTTTGATAATGTATATTGTATAATCTTGGCTTTTACTCCACATGAAATGCCATAATATCCTCTTAATATATTTTCTATAAATTTTAATTCAAATCCTTGAGCTAACTTACTAAGTTTATTAACCGGATATTCATCATAAGGAAAAATATCAATAAAAATACCCTGGTTAAATCTTCCATTAATCTCATATGGCAATACAGCTGTTGTTTTTGACGCTCTTAGTTGAGCATGTCCCCTGAACAAATTATCATTATATGGAGTTTGAAAGAATATATCCTCATCAAACTCTTTATCGACTATTTGTAAGAGCTTTTCATAGTCTTTCCGTGGCATACCAATATCAATATCATCATCCCA
>DFFQ01000122.1 GCA_002371025.1 Lachnospiraceae bacterium UBA3772
AGAAGAGCTAACTGGAAAATGTCAGCTGCAACTCTCGTTAAGTGCCCTAGCTGCGGAGCTCTCATGATGCCTCATAGAGTTTGCAAGAGCTGTGGTTATTATAACAAGAAGGAAATCGTATCTACTAATAAAGCCAACTAATTTAGTTTGATATATTTTGATAAAGACTCTGTCGTAAGACAGAGTCTTTTTTTTGACACTCATGAAGAATTATTATACAATGTAATTTGTGCTTTTAGATAATAAGGTAAATATGTGATTGGAGACGAATATTTTATGGATAGAAAGATAAATATTGTCATTGATACATTTGGAGGGGATAATGGCGCTAAGGTATGTGTTAAAGGTGCCGTACAGGGGATAAAGGAAAATCCGAATGTTCACATTTTTCTTACAGGTAAAAAGAATGAGTTAGAAAAACTTCTTTCTGAATACGAATATGATAAGGACAGGATTGAAGTTGTTAATGCAACTGAGGAGATATCTCCAGAAGAGCATCCCGTAGAAGCAGTTAGAAAAAAGAAGGATTCTTCACTTGTTGTAGGACTTAATCTTGTTAAGGAAGGTAAGGCAGATGCATTTATTTCTGCAGGTAGTTCTGGTGCAATCCTTGCCGGAGGACAGTTTATTGTAGGAAGAGCTAAAGGGGTTAAGAGAACTCCTCTTGCGCCTATTCTGCCAACTTCAGGCAAACCTTCACTTTTAATCGACTGTGGGGCTAACGTGGATGCAAAGCCTGATGTACTTAATCAGTTTGCTGAGATGGGTTCTATCTACATGGAAAACATCATGGGAGTTAAGAATCCAACAGTTGCTATAGTAAATATCGGTACTGAAGAAGCAAAAGGAAATGCTCTTGTTAAAGAAACATATCCTATTCTTAAAGCTAATAAACATATAAATTTTATCGGAAGTATTGAGGCCAGAGAAATACCTTCAGGTAAGGCTGATGTAATACTTACAGAAGCATTTGTAGGAAATGTTATTCTTAAAATGTATGAAGGGATGGCTAAGATGATCTTAGGTGAGATAAAAGGTGCTTTCCTTTCTAATTTTAAGTCAAAAATCGGTGCTTTAATGGTTAAGTCATCATTAAAAAAAGTGCTTAAGAAATTTAATGCCAGTGATAAGGGTGGAGCTCCACTTCTTGGTCTTAATGGTCTTGTAGTTAAGATTCATGGCAATTCAAAAGAAATGGAAGTTATATCTGCAATTAAGCAGTGTACTAAATTCGTTGAGAATGATGTATGCGGTAAAATAATTGAAGGTCTTAAAGCAGAAGAAGAGGAATAAGTATAATGAACTATGGTGGACAGGATTATACCAGACTTGAAGAACGTATTGGTTATAAATTTAAGAATAAAAGTCATCTTGATATAGCTTTTACTCACAAATCCTTTGCAAATGAATATCATATAAATAAAGTGCCATCATATGAAAGATATGAGTTTCTTGGGGATGCTATATTAGAATACATTTCCAGTGAAGTGCTTTTTTACGCTTATCCTGAAAAAGCTGAAGGAGAACTTACACGTCTTCGTGCAAGTCTTGTTTGTGAATACACCTTATCACAGATTTCAAGAAGTCTTAATCTTGGAGATTATCTTTATCTTAGCAAAGGTGAAATGCAGACTGGTGGAAGAGACAGAGCATCCATACTTTGTGATCTTTTTGAAGCGCTTCTTGGAGCCATTTATCTTGATGGTGGTATTGAAGAAGCTAAAAAATATGTTAAGACATTTCTTTTGGATGATATTGAAGGAAAAGCCATGTATCATGACGCAAAGTCCATCCTTCAGGAATATTCCCAGAAGAATATAATCGAGCTTCATTATGAGGTCTTAAAAGAAGAAGGGCCGGATCATAATAAAAGATTTACAGTTGCTGCATTTCTTAATGGGGTTAAGTGTGAAGAAGGCTCGGGTCATACCATAAAAACTGCTGAACAGGAAGCTGCTCACAGGACAATAATTAAAAATGGTATAAAATTATAACAACAGGTAACTATATATGTATTTAAAGAATATTGAGGTAAATGGATTTAAATCCTTTGCCAATAAGATAAATTTCAAATTTGAGAAAGGTATCACCGGAATTGTTGGTCCTAATGGATCAGGGAAGAGTAATGTAGGTGATGCTGTAAGATGGGTACTGGGTGAGCAGAGCGCCCTTAAACTTCGTGGATCCAAGATGGAAGATGTTATCTTTTCAGGTACAGAGCTTCGTAAGCCTCAGGGTTCAGCTTACGTTGCCATAACCCTTGATAATTCAGATCATAGTCTTCCTATCGATTATAATGAAGTAACTGTCGCAAGACGTGTATATCGTTCAGGGGAAAGTGAATATCTTATTAATGGAAATGTATCACGTCTTAAGGATGTGGCATCGCTTTTCTTTGATACCGGTGTTGGTAAGGAAGGATATTCCATTATAGGACAGGGTCAGGTTGAAAGGATCATTTCAGGTAAGCCTGAGGAAAGAAGAGATCTTTTCGATGAAGCAGCAGGTATTGTTAAGTATAAAAAGAATAAGCTGGCTACAGAGAAGTCTCTTGAAACTGAACATGCCAATCTTAATCGTGTAAATGATATATTATCAGGTCTGCAGGATAGAATTGAGCCATTACGTGCCCAGTCAGAAAAGGCTGTTAAATATCTTGAATATAAGGAAGAATTAAAGACTTATGAAGTTAATTCTTTTCTTCTTGAAGTAGATAAATTAAGACAGAAACTTGAAGAAAATAAAGAAAAGCTTCAGATTACAAAAGATGATAAAGAACGTCTTCTTAAGGAATTTGAAGATACTAAGTCTGAATATGAAAGACTTGAAGAAGAATTAGAAGAATTAAATACAAAGATTGAAGATACCAGACTTGTTATCAATGGCTGCACACTTGACAATGAAAGATCAGAAGGTGAAATCCGTGTACTTAAAGAAAGGATCACATCCTGTGAAGGTATTGCCAAGGAATCTGTTGCACAGATGGAACGTGTAAAGGGTGAGTTGGACAGATTAAATGAAGAACTTGCTAAAGAAAATGAGAAAAAGTCTCGCATCAGCCTTGATTTTAAGGAAAGAGAAGATAAGGTTAAAGCCGCAGAAGATGAGGTAAATAAGGCGAGTCTTAAAGTATCAGAGATTGAAAATAAAATTGATGATGCTAAAGGTTTTATCATCGATTCCCTTAATAATGCCAGTTCTTTAAAAGAGAAATCCGCAAGATATGATGCGATGCTTGAAAATATTTCCCTTAGAAGAAGTGAACTTAAATCAAAGTTTATTACATCTAAGGCTACTGAAGATGAGGCAAAGAAAAATTTTGCTGATCTTTCTGAAAAATTTGCTGCTGTTAATGCTGAATATTCTAAGAATCAGAACGATATACAGAATGTAGAAGATGAATTAGAGCGAAGCATAAGAAAACAGAATGAATTAAGAAATAATCTGGGAAGATACAATCAGCAGATAATAAGCCTTAAATCAAAATATGAAAATGTAAGAAATCTTTCTGAAAGATACGAAGGTTATGGACAGTCCATTAAGCGTGTCATGGAAAAGAAAGATAAAAATCCAAATATCCTTGGTGTAGTTGCAGATATCATTTCTGTTGAAAAAGAATATGAAACTGCCATTGAAACTGCTCTTGGTGGATCTATACAAAATATCGTAACTGAAGATGAAGAAACTGCAAGAGATCTTATTAAATATTTAAGAGATAATAAATTTGGTCGTGCCACATTTCTTCCGCTTACTTCCGTTAGGGGAAGAGGAAGTGTGGATCAGGATGCGCTTCATGAAAATGGAGTTATCGGTATTGCATCAGAACTTACCAGCTGTGATAAGAAATTTAAAGATCTTGTTGCAAGCCTTTTAGGAAGAGTTATCGTAGTTGATAATATTGATAATGCCATAAAGATTGAAAGAAAATATAAGCATAACTTAAGGATTGTTACATTGCTTGGAGATCTTTTTAATCCAGGCGGTGCTATGAGTGGTGGTGCATTTAAGAATAATTCAAATCTTCTTGGTAGAAAAAGAGAGATGGATGATCTTGAAGAAGAGATTAAAAAAACATCTGAACTCTTTGAAAAAGCTAAAAAAGAAGCGGTTGAATGTGACACAAAGGTTGTAAAACTTACTGATGAAAAGGACAGACTTTCATCTCACGCCACAAGACTCAGTCTTGATAAGAATTCCATAACTATCAATATGAGTTCTGTTGAAAAGACTTTAGAAGAATGTCAGGCTAATTTTGGTTCTATTAAGAAAGAGAATGATGAATTAGATAAGCAGATAGTTGAGATCAACCGTAATAAGGATGAGCTTTTAGATGAGGCAAAACAGCATGATATAGCTGTTGAAAATAATAGAAATTCTATTTCTACTTTAGAGAAGGAACTTCTTGATGCGAAGAATTTCCGTACAACAAAAGAAGAAAGCCTTGCAGCTCTTAAGGTAGAACTGGGTTCAGCTGAAAAGAGTGAAGAATTTATAGATTCTGCCATCTCAAGAATAAAAGCCGATATCGGAAGATATAAAGCAGAATTAAATACTTATAATGAGAGAAATAAGGAACAATCAAGCCTTACAGAAAGCCTGAATAAGGAGATTGAAGAATATTCGCGTCGTATAAGTGAAAACAATGAAAGAACTGCTAAACATAATGAAATATTAGAAGGATTAAACAAAAGTAAAGCGAAGATCAATGATAATCATAAGGCCTTCTTCTCAAAACGTGAGGAATTATCTGGTCGTATCAGTGGTCTTGATAAAGCTGAATTTACACTTAATTCTAATATTGAAAAACAGGAATTAGAGAAAGATAACTTGTCTAATTACATGTGGGAAGAATATGAACTTACTTATTCTTCTGCAGAAAACCTGAAATCAAATGAATATACAGATCCGAGCGTTTTAAAGAAGCTTATTTCGGGCGTAAGACAGCGTATAAAAGCTTTAGGAGAAGTAAACGTAGGTGCTGTTGAAGAATTTAAGGATGTTAATGAAAGATATACATTCCTTAAGAGCCAGCACGATGACATTGTACAGGCAGAAGAAAACTTAAAGAAAGTTATCGCCGACTTGGACAGAGCAATGAAAGATACATTTGCCCTTAAATTCAGAGAGATACAGACAATGTTCTCTAAAGTATTTAAGGAAATGTTCGGTGGTGGACGTGCCAGCCTTGAACTTGTAGATGAAGAGAACCTTCTGGAAACAGGTATTATCATCAATGCTCAGCCACCTGGAAAGAAGCTTCAGAATATGATGCAGTTATCAGGTGGTGAAAAAGCGCTTACAGCCATTTCACTTCTTTTTGCTATACAGAGTCTTAAACCTTCTCCATTCTGTCTCTTAGACGAGATTGAAGCTGCGTTGGATGATTCTAATGTAAAGAGATTTGCAAATTATCTGTCAAAGCTTACTAAGGATACACAGTTCATAGTTATTACTCATAGAAAAGGTACAATGGAATGTGCAGACTGCCTTTACGGTATCACCATGCAGGAAAAGGGCGTATCTACACTTGTATCTGTTAACCTTATTGAAGACAAATTAGACAACTAAATTCAGGGAGGAAAATATGGGATTTTTTCAGAAACTTAAAGAAGGACTTAAGAAAACCAGTCAGAGCATAGCAAATGTATTTAAAGCATCTGAGATCGATGATGATTTTTATGATAACTTAGAAGAAACTCTTATTGAAGCTGATATGGGTTATGAGACAACAGAGAGAGTTCTTGATTATGTAAAATCTAAAGTTAAGGAACTTCATCTTAAAGATGCTCAGGAATGCAAGGAATTGGTAATCAATTCTCTTCGTGATCAGATGTCAGTTGATGAGTCAGCTTATGATTTTGAAGAGAAGAAATCAGTTATATTTATAATAGGTGTAAATGGTGTAGGTAAAACTACATCTATAGGAAAACTTGCTGCTCAGTATAAAAACAGAGGTAAGAATGTTCTTATTGCTGCAGCTGATACCTTCCGTGCAGGAGCTATAGATCAGCTTGGAACCTGGGCCGAAAGAGCAGGCGTTGATATGATATCTCAGCATGAAGGCTCAGATCCATCAAGTGTAGTTTATGATGCAGTAAGTGCTGCAAAAGCAAGAAAAGCAGATATACTTCTTATCGATACTGCAGGAAGACTCCATAATAAGAAGAATCTTATGGATGAGCTGGCAAAAATGAGAAGAGTCATTTCAAGAGAATATCCTGAGGCTAATGTTGAAAGCCTTATCGTTCTTGATGGTTCTACAGGACAAAATGCTCTTGAACAGGCAAGACAGTTTTCAAATGTTACTGAGATCAATGGTATTATCATTACAAAACTTGATGGAACCGCAAAGGGTGGTATAGCTGTTGCTATCGAATCAGAGCTTTCAGTTCCTGTTAAATATATCGGCGTTGGTGAAAAGATTGATGATCTTCAGAGATTTGATCCAAGTCAGTATATTACAGCACTTTTTGCTGATTTTAATATTAAATCAGAT
>DFFQ01000177.1 GCA_002371025.1 Lachnospiraceae bacterium UBA3772
TTTCCCCACCACTCATCATTTTCCTTAAACGGGTGAAATTGGGGTAAATTAATAGCTATTATTCTTTTTTTCTTTATCATATAATTTATACAATATTTGTTTTTATAACTTGAGCTGGTATTCCCGCCACTATGCTATATGCAGGCACATCTTTTGTAACTACGGCATTTGCACCAACAACTGCTCCATCACCAATCTTTACATCTGACAGAATCGTTGCTTTGTCACCAATCCATACATTATTTCCTATTATCACAGGTCCTTTTGATATTATAGGTCTTTTTATAGGATCCTCCTTCAAACATTCTAAAGATGAGTCGCCATGAGAATTATCTGTAATTGTTACCCACTTTCCTGTTAAAAGATTATCTCCAATATTTATTTTATTTATGCATGTGATATGATTTTGGACACCAAAATGACAATTTTTTCCAATTATGATTGAAGGGTTGAAATGTTGTACGTGTGGTTTGCCTTTGAGTATACAATCGAAAGTATCCCATGCTGTAAGAAAAGCACATTCTCCGAACCACGTGCCATCCCCAATTTTTATATACTCCGGGCCTTTCAACATTCCTATTTCTCCAAGGAAACCAATATTTCTCGGCTCTCCAGGAAAACGAGAGATTAATTTTTTCTTATTTTTCTCTCTTCGCCTTTCAATATAACGTTCTATTTTTATTGCTAATCTATCGAATAGGATTCCAAATATCATATCTTTCATAACTATACCTATTTTCTATTTATTTTCTCCACTGCCAAAAAGCTTTTTTCTCCATTTTCTAAAATAAAATAATCGAACATCCTTTTCCAGATAAACAGACATAATCAGCAAATAATACGAATACCATGGATAATAAACAGAAATATTTTTTCGAATGCCTGAGAAATCAAAAGAATCGTCCCTAAACAACACATAAAAACATTTATAGAAATTTTTTAGACATTTGAATAGTTCTTTCATTACCTTTTTGAAAGTCTTATCTGTAATTCTTCCCCGGTTTTTTAAGTCTATAAGCATATCTGGGAAAACCACAGCAAATGTATGGAATAAGTTATAACACCCTTTTCCACTTCCATTTTGTTCCTCAAAAAATATAATATTGCTCAAAAGATACTTTGAGTCGTTTTGCCTTTGTTCAAATAGAATAGACGCATTAGGGAACATCTTATTAAATTCAATATTACTTAATGCAGGAATATCTTTTTGCCATATTCCGATGCCAGCCATCCACGTACAATAATAATGCAAGTTATATACCAATTCATCAAGGTTTTCGCATGGTATTTCTGAAGGATTCACACCAATACAACCATTTGTGAAATATATTACAGGCTGTTCTTCTTGATATTTGACAATTGTCTCCATGATAAGTTTCAAGGCTCCTTCTCTTAACTTCGCACGGTGATTTATCAGTTTACAAAACTTTCCTTTTGCTGCCCTAAAAGAACTTACAATATTCAAGAAGCCCTGAGCATCTGATTCCATGTATGAGATGTTGTCATGTCCATAGTTTTCGACGAACGACTTCAGTTCCGGATTATGGGCATTATCAGACACTAGAACTTCAAATAGAGAGTCATCACACTCTTGTGAATATATACTATCTATAACTGGCCCTATCCACTGCAACGCTCCGTTAGTCGGAATACACAAAGACAGAAGAGGTGTATTTTCAACATTATGATTCATCTATATATTCTTTTTTTCGTGATAATAGAATTTTTTTATACCTTCTTGTATGGGGGTGAATTCAATTTCAACCAATTGCAACATGCGCTCAATATTAAGTACCATGTTTTTGACATCATTATGACGGCTTGGGGTATATTTTACCTCTACCTCCTCTTTGGAGATTTCTGACAAATACTTTAGAATGTCCTTAACGGAATATCCAATTCCCGACCCAAGATTTATTACTTCATTAATGGCACCAGAAAAAAGAATCTGTTTAAATATTTTGGCAAGATCATCAATATAAATATAATCACGCACCGAGCATCCATCACCCCATATTGTAACAGGATCCCCCTTAAGTATTTTACCTAGGGCAACAGCTATCAAACCCTGTTTGCCATATATGTTCTGTCCAGGTCCATAAGGGTTCGATGGTCGTATTATCAGATACTCCAATCCACTTACCCTATGTTCAAAAAGGATATGATTCTCTATCACTTGTTTTGACAGTCCATAATATGAAATCGGCTCCAGAAAATCAGATTCGCAGAAGGGTTCCATAACGCTTCGTTCACCATAAACAGTGCCTCCTGATGAAAAGAATACAAACTGCACATGGTAGTTGCTGCATAATTCCATTAGTCTAATTGTCGGAAATATGATATTCTTAAACTCATTGATGTAGTCATCATAATTACAACCAGGAATCATTGTTGAAACCAAATGTACGACTTTACTAATCTTTTTGGTGGTTATCAATTTCTCTAACAGCTCTATATCGGCTAATTGACCTCTTACGATATTGACGTTACAATTCTGCAATCTTGAAACATTTGCAAATTGTGGTTCCAGCACCGTAATAGAATACGAGTTTTCATCGTCAAGTATCTGATGAATAATACTTGAGCCAATAAATCCCGCCCCACCTATAAACAATATATTCTGCATTGTCTTATTATTTCTTTTCTTACCTTCTTTGGGTTATATAATTCATAAACCTAATAGTCTATTACTTTTTTCCAAGAACTCTGCAAGTCTGCCATAAATTTTGGATGAATTTTCCAATCCATTATATGATTCATGTTGCCTCCAGAATGTCAATTCCTCATCAACAAAATATAACACATTGTTTATTAGAATTTGTCGATATAACCAGAAGTCTATCCATGCAGGTATTGGAGTATTATAGTCCAAATCCATTAATATTTCTCTCTTTATCATCACAGAAGAAAGGGTTGGTATAAAATTAAAATCTTGATTGTATCGCATATCAACAGGAGTACCACCTTGCTTCAATAGTTTCCTTATATGCTGACAAACCCACCCACGAGCTTCTATATCTTTCTGATTTCCGAACATCTTTATTGCGTTGGAAACAATACCAACATTTTCATAACGATTAATTATGTCAACCTTCTTTTGAACATAATCATTTCGTAAATAATCATCGCTCTCACAAAAAGCAACATACTCACCTTTCGATTTCTCTATACCGAGTCGCATTGATGCAGGAAGACCTTTATTATCATGATTAGAATGGGTATATAAATGTATAAAATCATACTTTTTAACGTATTCTGAGATTACCTCTACAGAATTGTCTCTAGAACCATCATCAATTACTATTACCTCAATATTCTTGTATGTTTGACTAGCAAGAGAGTCGAGCGTTTCACGAATAAAATGTGCATAATTATAACTTGTTACGACAATACTTATTAATGGTATATCACTGGCCGGCTGTTGTCTTAACTTTCCCATATCTCCATGTATATATAGGAAACGATCTTCTTGGACGCCCACATTTATATAGTGCTGTAGAGCATCCCCCTGTACATCCGGATATGCTGTTTTGTATCTTTCATAGGAGAAAGCAGCAGCATCATTTATTCTACCAAATTTCCTGTCACTATCATTGTTGTTAGCTAGCGAATTCAGAAACTTCAAATTTAAGTTTATTAGATTTGCATAAGACTTTTTATAAGTTACTAATTGATATGTACCATTCGCATATTTATTGAAGAACACAGGTCCCATCTGAGCAACCAAACTCTTTAAGTTATCTATCCCACGCTGTTTTATTTC
>DFFQ01000172.1 GCA_002371025.1 Lachnospiraceae bacterium UBA3772
GAATATATGGTGCCTGCATATATGATGCAGATAGAGTCTATACCGGTAACAAAGAACGGAAAGCTTGATAAGAAGGCACTGCCTGAGATCGAAGCAAAGGCAACAAGAGAATATGTAGCACCGAGAAATGAAGTGGAAGAAGCAGTATGCCAGGCATTCAGTGAGATATTGAATGTTGAACATATCGGAATAAAGGATAGCTTTTTCGAATTAGGTGGCGATTCGCTTAAAGCAATACGCATTTTATCAAAGCTTAGAACCTTTGGATATTTGGCAACAGTCAAAGATATCTTAACATTAAAGTATGCTGAAAATATAGCAAGTGCTTTAAAAGTAGTGGAAGTTGATCAAGAATATGATTATTCAGAACATCTCGCTGTTAATGGTCGATTTACTGTAAGTGTTGATAAGAACACCTATTCATATCATGAGACGTTTGTGAAAACGGATCGCATTGAGAAAAATGAAAAAATGTACAATGAAAATATTTTACATAATGAGATAACTTCAAGTTACATACCTTCCAATGCGCAGCTGAGCTATTATTATTCTGGTATATATGGTCATAATCGTTTAGTAGCTGTTGAGATAATTGGTGCTAATGCGGGAGAAAGTATACTTACAGCTCTCAGAGCTTTAATAAAAGAACAACCAGCATGCAGAACAATTTATGATGAGTCAACCAATATGATGCTTGAATATAGTGCTGATGAATGGTTTATTCCATATTTTAATATTAGTGATGTTGATCCGTATGATGAAGTGAATTCTATTTGTCACGACATATCAGAATTCAGAAACGGAAATTTACTTACCAAATTTGTTGTATACAAAATCTCAGAAACAAAACATACTGTATTCTATATCGCACAGCATTGTGTGCATGATTTCTATTCTGAAAATTATATGATAAAGCGTTTTGCTGAGTTGCTTAATAATCCAAATTCAGTAAGAGAACTTAAAAGGACATATAGAGAAAATATCGAAGATATTAGGAAACTTGATATTGATAAACAACAGTATGAGATGTTTGTTCAGAATTTAAAGAAATTCGGCGCTTACAATTCCAATAAGGAATATACGAATTACACGATTCATACAAGATTGAATTGTGATCATCTTAATATGGTTGAAACAAATTCAATTAAATTTGTTCTCGATTTATATTTGGATATTAATAATATAACTTGCGATATTCCTTTCTCTGTAATCAAGAATACCAGAACTATGAAAGATATGAACACCATGGGTTTATATCAGGATTATGTAGGCGGTATTTATGGTTGCAATGAAAGAAAAATAGTAAGTGATGAAACTTATGATTATCTTTATACAGAAGGTGATGTGCCAAGTATTTATGAAAGGTGTATTGATAAGGATCTGTTTAGAGATGTAATATCGATTAATTATGTTGCTAATCATGAGAATTTTAAAGTCGAAAAAAATGAGGTGATAGCAGAGAAATATTTAGAATTTTTGCGTAATCAGATAATTATGACAAGGAACGGGGCAGATGTTGAAATTGTTGTTCCTGTTTTGAATGAACGAATAAAGGATATTGATGAAATAATAGCCTCATATTTTAAATGGGAGGTTGAATGAGTATTATAGATGTGTAATAATTAATACTATAAAATGTATTCTAAAAATGAATAAAAGACAATAGTGCTCTCTATTTGCGTAATGTTAAACTTTAGTGTTTAAAAAATTAATATGCTTTATATTAGAGAGCACTGTAAAAAACTGTGTGTGTTATCGTTCAGGTATTATTAAGATTTATAATTTTTAGGATAATGCTTGATGTAATGAACAAAATATTATATAATAAAAACAGTTTTGTTTAATAACAGCGGTATATATCATAGAATTTAAAAATGCAATAATAATTGTATCAGCAAAGTAGTGTTTAAAATCAAAAACGAGCTTTAGATAAGCAAAATTGCTTTTGTATTATGTTATGTAACTCTAATTATATAAAAATTAACAGAAAAGAAGGAATTAAAATGGAAAAAGAAAAAATCATATTGATCATAAAAGAAAAGATTTCAGAGATCATTAATATACCGGTAGAGGATATTGATGAGGAAGAGAACTTCATGAAATTAGGAATAAACTCGATTGAGGCGATGGATATAATTAGTTCTCTGGGTGAGGAACTTGATATTGAAATTTCTCCGGTTGCAATTTTTGAATATAAAACTATTGAAATGTTTGCTGATTACGTTGCAAATGGTGGCGAGGATAATGAAGATGATTGATTATTACATGAAAGCAGAAAAAAAGATTGATAATCGGCTATTTTCCTTAGAATAAGTAGCTGATAGAATTATTAAAAATATGGAGAGATGTGACTAATGAGAGAATTTAATGCTGATTTTTACAAGTCCAAAACATTAAATGAAATAATCAAAAATATGTCGATAAATAATAGGAATAAATTATGCACGATATCATTTAATGGTGAACAGTCGATAAATACATATAATGAATTATATGAGCTGGCAAAAAAATATTCTGGTGGATTAAAGGAAAAAAATGTAAATAAAGTACTTTTGTTATGTATTGATAATCCAAAATCATTTATAATAACACTTTATGCGTGTCTAATATCAAATATTATTGCGGTTCCAATAGAGCCCTTAAGGATTAACGAAATAAAAGAAGGCAATTTTTCAAGATTATACAATATAGTGTCACAGCATAAGGAGTGCGCTGTAATAACTGATGATCCAAATTTACCTTATTATAAGAAGATGGCCGAAGTGTATGAAGATAATAATTTAAATTGTCTTTGTATTTCAGACATTGCAAATGGAATGCAGTATGAATTATATTGCTCAGATGAAAATTCATGTGCAATTATTCAGTATTCTTCCGGAAGCACCGGAAATCCAAAAGGTGTTATGCTGTCACACAAAAACATTATTACCGCATTATCTAGCCTTATTGTAAATTTTGAAGTTGGACAGGATACTCGTATGGCAATATGGGCACCACTGTTTCATAATATGGGCCTTTTTATTACTATCGCTTCAATTATGGCTGATTTTGATTCTATTATAGCGCATCCAGGTGTATTTATACAGAATCCTACTTTGTTCATGAATTTGCTTGTGGAGAAAAAAATTGAGATTACCATAAGTAATAATTTCGGGCTTGATTGGTATGTTAAAGGTGTTGATGTATCAGGACTTAATGAAAAATCTCTTGATTCTTTAGAATCTTTAGTGGTTGGATCAGAGGTAGTATCAGAGGAGACAATTGAAAGATTCTACGCAAAATTTAAGCCGTTTGGTCTTAGGGAGAATTGTATAAGACCAACGTATGGAATGTCAGAGGCTGGATTAGGAATAAGTGCTTCAAAACCTGGTGAACCGTTATCGATTTATGATCTAAATGGAATAAGGCTTGTTGGAAATGGCAGAGCTCTTCCCAATTATGAGATTAAGATAATTGATAAAAATGGTCAAATCGTTGGTGAAGGAGTGCAAGGTGAGATATGCATCAGATCTGAAGCTGTTACAATCGGTTATCTTATGAATGATGATAATGATGTGTTTGTTGATGGATGGTTTAAAACCGGCGATATGGGAATTATTGTCAATGGTGAACTGTATATATCAGGACGGCAGAAAGATATGATAATTGTAAGAGGTCACAATTATATGATAAGTGATCTTGAGAAAGAGTTATTCGGAAGTTTGGATCTCGAGTTAAGTAAGCTTGCGTTATGTTCAAGACCTGGAAAAAATAATGAAAGAGAAGAGCTCTATATGTTTATTGCTGCCCAGAAGACTGATGAGCTTGAAGAGAAAGTTGATGCTTCTGCAAACAATTTATTAAAGAAATTTGGTTTTTCTATAGACTATATTGTTTATGTCGATGATATTTGCAGAACTTCTACTGGTAAAACAAGCAGAGCGGGATTACTGAAGAATTTCGATGATGGAAATGTCCTTTCTTACAGAGAGACTAAATTTACAGGTGTTGATGAAATTCAAATTTCTGCAAATGAAGGCAGCGATAGCATTGAACAGCGGATATGTCATATCATTGCTGAAATAATTAATATCAAAGAAACAGACATTGATTTCAACACACCTTATTATGAATATGTTTCTAACTCAGTTAATCAATATAAAATGATGAGTGCTATCAATGAATCGTTCAATTTGGAATTGTCACCTTCATTTTTTAGATCTCATTCAACTATAAGTGAAATAGCGGAAGAATTGAAAGAACAGGTATCAGTTGAAGAAGATGAGTATTCTTCTGCAAGTAATGGTGATATAGCGATAACAGGAATAGCATTTAGATTGCCGGGAGCTGACAATTTTGATGAACTATGGGAAATGCTTGAAACTGGTCGTTGTATGATAAATGATATTAGTCCAAAACGTAAAGAACTATTAAATTGTCCTGACTGGGAGGGCAGAATATCAGAAATAATTGACATTGATAAATTTGATGCGCAGTTTTTTGATATCCCAGAAAATGAAGCACCATATATAGATCCTCAACAAAGATTAATACTTGAAACAGCATATGAAGCGTTAGAAGATGCTGCTGAAGCATTTATAAATAGTTCGCCTAAAAATATAGGAACATACATAACTGTTGGACAGCAGCCCTACATGATGAGAATATGTAATTATATCAGTGAAAATGGCATTGAAAATGTACCGGCAAATACGCTCGCAGGCAATCTTATGAATGTTTCTGCTGCCAGAATTAGCCATTTCTTTAATTTTAATGGTGAGGCAGTGGCTATTGATACAGCGTGTTCTTCTTTTCTTAGTGCATTACATATGGCAAAGGAAGCGATTCGAGGAGGAAAGATAGATGGAGCAGTTGTGTCTTCTGCGCACTTTGACCTTTCCAAAGAAGAATATCTTCTTTCACTTAAAGCAGGTTTCCTATCGAAAACAGGAGAATCTCGTCCTTTTGACAAAGAAGCAAATGGCGCTGTAATGGGAGAAGGTGTCATAACAGTTTTCATTGAGTCAATAGATAGCGCTATAAAAAAGAAAAAGCATATATATGCTGTTATTAAAGGAAGCGCTATCAATAATGATGGATATTCCTTGAGTATTATGGCACCAAGTCTTGAAGGTCAGAAAGATGTTTTGAAACGTGCGTATAAAGATGCAAATATTGATCTTGCTGATGTATCATATGTTGAGGCACATGGTACTGGAACTACGATAGGAGATCCCATAGAGGTTCATTCCCTTGGAAAGTTCTTTAAAAGAACTCATGTTAATAATAACAAGATTTATATCGGTTCGGTTAAATCAAATTTAGGACATCTTTTGAGTGCAGCTTCAGGTGCAGGTCTTGTTAAAGTCCTTGCTTGTTTTGAGAAGGGGAAACTTGTTCCAAGTGTAGGTATTAGCGAGATTAATCCAGTGCTGAATTTATCAAAGTATCCTCTGGATATCGCTGATAAACTGTGTGACTGGAATGTGCCATCAGGAAAAAAACGTACAGCAGGTATTACTTCACTCGGAATCGGTGGAACAAATGTGCATATGGTACTTGAACAAGGTACGGATTATGTATCAAATACGAATTCAGTTTTTTATCCTTTAATTATATCTGCCAAAACTAAAGAAGCACTTGATTCAAAAATAACACAGCTTAAAGAGTTTATTACTCATAATCCGGAAAAAATTGCAGATATTTGTTATACTTCAACTGCTAAAAGAATGCTGTACAAATATGCAGCGTATTGCATTGTTGATATAAATAATATTGAGAGAAGCTTTGAGTCTATAAAATACAATAATATTCAGAACAAATCTAATAATCCGGTGTATATTGTTTGCGGAAAAAAATATGAAAATGGAGAACAGTTCAATGGTGCTGATTCTTTGATAAATGATTTTTTGGCTGATGTTGAAAATATTAAAGCTATAGTTGTCAATAACAAATTAATCAGTGCTGAAACATATGAATTGTCTAAGGAAGATGTGTTTACCCAGATATGTCAAATCGAAGAGACTGATAAAGTTATAGAATTTCCGAAAAAAACAATAAGGTTGGGAATTGACTTTTCTGATGCAGAGGTAAGCTGTTTTGAAGATCAACTAAAAAATAGAGAGTGTTTCCTTGATACAATTTGTCAGTTGTATATAAAAGGGGCAGCTATAAAGTGGGATATGATTAAGGAGTTTGGTGAGTGCCATATAGTTCCTATTCCGGGATATCCATTTAATAAAAAGTCATATTGGATCTGATTAAAAGAGTCAATCCCAAATTCTGTGTAAATGCATAATAGTGCAATAGAAAAGTGTATGATAAGACCGATTGTGAAAGCAGTCGGTCTTATCTGCATATTAGCACATGATCATTCGATTTTCAAGATGTGTATGCCGGAGCAAGAACCGCACCTGCACGGGGGGGTGACCGCACTCTTTCCGGACATTGACCGCATTTCCACCCGACTGCTATGAACCTGCTGTAATGACAGTCCGATTTCTGATGCAATCATTGACAGAATCGTCAACACAGCATATCCGGTCATGATCGACGGAGAAGTATCCATGCGCAGACGGCACGGACTTCAGGAAGGAGCCGAGCCATGATGGAAGATTATTGTGCTTTCAGTCAGGATCACAAGTGTCCGAAATGGGAAGACTATATGCTTACACGTCACGAACTGGAAGAGGCTGACCGTCTTTGTCACGGTAAGATAACTCAGCCATACTGTTGTATGGCACAGTGCCGTAGATAAAGGAGTCCTGCTCAGTAAGGACAATTGTCTCAGAGATTCATCTTCAACGTCTTGTACGGATTTTTTTGACAGAGCCGATTTTTTTATAACTGCGACCGCTTCGAAAACTATTACCACACAGGCTGCCACCGATGTAATATTGACAATTGACTGAGTAAATGGTATAATAATTAATAAATCGATTTGCAATAATCATATGTGCTTACAATTATTCAAAAAAATCATTGATTTCACTTTATGATTGCAAAAATGTATTTGTTTAAATTTTTTGATTCTATGCAATTTTATTATTTATCGGTGATAATCTATTTTTTGATTGAGAGTATTAAAGTTCATACAAAAGGAGAAAATGAAGGTGCACACATGGATAACTAAATATGGAACTAAAGTAATAAGACTCAATAACTTCAGATGCAACTGTTATTTTATTGTTAAAGAGAACAATGCAATTTTAGTAGACACAAGTATCAGGGCTGAAAGAAGCATTATTGAAAAAGCTATGAAGAAAGTTGGAATTGATAAGCCTGTTGTTATAGTGCTTACGCATAATCATTTTGACCATGCAGGAAATGTTGAGTTTTTCAGAAGGAAATACAATTGCGATGTTATAATACATGAAAAAGACTATGAGGGTTTGAGAAAAGGGTATACAGATCTTCCTGATGGTATCAATCAGCCGTTTAAGTCGGCTACGAGGTTTATTAATTCCAGAAAAATTATTTTGCCGTTTCAAAAATTTCCTCCATGTCCCAAGGCTATACCTGTGAGTGATGGCGTGATCTTGAAAAAGTACGGAATAAATGCCAGGATCTTATCTACTCCGGGACATACAGACGGTTCTATTAGCATTATTGTTGATGAAGAGATTGCACTTGTAGGTGATTGTATGGTTCGCTCTGTAAATGGAGAGATTTTTCCTCCATTCGCTAAACATCCTGATGAAGTAACAAGATCATGGATTAAACTTATTAATACAGGGTGCCGATTTTTCCTTCCTGCTCACGGTAATGAGAATTCATCGGAATATGTAAGGAAAAAAATGAAAAAGCAATTAAATACAATTATGCTTAAGAGAATTAAATAATATAAATAAGGCTGGATCAATAATAATTATTTGATCCAGCCTTTGCATATCTGCCAATTATAAGCCTTGACTAACTCTGTTTTTTTTATTGACAAATTAATTTTTCTATGATATACTGTAGAAGTCTTGTGACATCAAGTATGTGTGGATTTCAAAATATGACCTTTATTGCTCTTAGTGCAAAGTATATTATTCGATTGATAGAATAAGTTGGTGGAGCAATAGGCAACTGCTCATAAAACTACTTAGAATATAATTTATTTAAAATCAATTATATGTGTGGCTTAAATGGTTTAGGGGTATTTGCTCAGGGATTATTAATATTTATTTGGAGGTGATTAGGGTGAAAAAAGCATTCTTAAATTTATGTGGGTTTCAGTAAATAATTCATTATCGAATAAAAATTGGATATCTTTTTGTTCCTCGAAATCATTTGTGTTAAACATTTTTTCATAAGACATTATTAGAAGATGTTTTGAGATCAATAAAGACTATGGCAAAGGCTAAGTAATATGATTTTATTGATATGATTTGTGGATACGAGGAGCAATATATTTCGTATGTTAATTTTTCTATTGATTGAGAAATGTGAACTAAAGGCAGTTTTTGGATTTAAACTGAAATGTTAATGATTTAACAGTCGGCACATAAAAATATAATATTACGCACTGTTGCAATTTAACAAATATCTAAAGAATTATAAGGAGTAATATCAAATGAATACAATAATAAACAAAATATGTGAAAATGTAAAAAATAATCCTGATAAGGAGGTTTACTGCTTCCTCGCACCAGAAGAAAACGGCTGGAAGGAGGATATTATTACATATCAAACATTATGGGATAATGTTACAAAATATGCTAACGAACTCAACTATTTAAAGGAAAAGCATGGTTCAAAGGTTCTTATCTTTTCGGATAATTCAAAGGAGAATATCTATACAATTTTTGCTTCTATGGTTTTAGGAATGACTTTCTCACTTATTCCTGCACCTACAGATACAAGTAAGACCGAAAGATATATTTCGGTTATCAATTCTTTTGAACCGTCTTTTGTTATCACAAATAATAGAATCAACAGTATAATAAGCACGAAGAAAATAGAAGGATTAACAGAGCGCAATACTGAGATAGTAAATATATCTGATTACTCATCAGGAGCAGAATCATTTGATTTCGCTGATGTTACAGATGATTCACTTGTATATCTTCAGTATACATCAGGTTCAACAAGTATGCCAAAGGGAATTAAAATTTCACAGAAAAACCTTGAAAGCAACCTTAAAGATCTTTGTGATATGTTCAAAATAGAATTGACTCCTGATATTATGTCATGGGTGCCATTTTTCCATAATATCGGTCTCGTCGCTATTGTGATCCTTTCTGCTTATGTTGGAAGAAAGTCATATATGCTTGGAACAGATCAGTTTATGAAGAATCCTTATCTGTGGCTGAAGGCAATATCTGATTATAAGATTACCCTTACAGTTGCACCTAATTCGGCATATGATCTTTGTAATAAGATCATTCCTAAGCCTGCAGCAGATAAACTTGATCTTTCAAGCGTTGTTTATTTTGCAAATGGTTCCGAGGCAGTAATGCCACAGACAGTTTATGATTTCTGCAACCTCTTTGAAATTAATGCTGATACATTTGTTCCTTGCTATGGGCTTGCAGAGTCTGTTTGCCTCGTAAGTGCTGAAACAGAAAAATTTGTCTCATATAAGATAAGCTACGATAAATACATTCAGAATAGTTTTGAAATCGATGAAAATGATCCTAAGGCAAAGAATGCTGTAAGCCTTGGCAGAGTCAGCGATAAAACTGAGGTCGCTATAATTGTGCCGGGAACAGATTGTATTGCAGATAAAGGTTGTATTGGTGAGATATGTATAAAGAGTAATTGTGTCTCCGAAGGATACATCGGAGACGTTGAAGAAAACAATAACTTTGGCTTTAGGATCAAAGGTAGAGAGGGCGGTTTCCTGAGAACTGGAGATCTCGGTATTATTTACGAGGATAGGCTCTATATTACAGGAAGAAAAAAAGAACTTATCATCCTGAATGGCCATAATATCTATCCCGATGACATCAAATCAGAACTAAAGAATAGGATTCCTGTACTTGCAAACTGTGCAATGTGTGTATTCTCGTTCAACTATGATCTCAAAGAAAGAGTGGTGCTTTGTGTTGAGACAGATGATTTAGGAGATAAATCTTCTGATGTTTCAAACGAGATAATTTCTGTTGTAAATAAATATTTTGCATTTTCCTTGTTTGATGTTGTCTTTGTCAAGAAATTCTCCCTTTCAAGAACTGATAACGGAAAGCTTCAGACACATAAGATAAGAAGGGATTATAAGAATAATAATCTATTATCGTGGTATTCAAGCAAAACAACCGTGGAAGAGATAAAGGAATATATATTTGTGGATGAGGTCGATAAGGTCGTAAAAAAGATATTTGACAGTATACTTAAGAGAGCTGATTACGAACTTACTGACAGCTTCCTTGAACTGGGCGGTAATTCTTTTGATACTATTGAACTGATAAGCGAGCTTGAACAGTATTTTGATATTTCTTTGAATGTCAACAGTGTTCTTACGAATCCCACCGTAATCGGTATTTCAGATTACATCAGGAGAAAGAGAGCAAATGAAGATACAACTGTTACAAAGACAAATCTTTATGATGAGGTAATCCTTCCCGATGATTTCTGTATGGAAAAAGAATACGAGATTCTTCCGTCAGAGTGCAAAAATATATTCCTTACCGGAAGTACAGGCTTCCTTGGCGCACACCTTATAAAGTCTCTGCTTACGTATTCTGATGATGTTGTTGTATACTGCCATTGCAGAGCGAAGGATGCTAAGAATGGAATTGAAAGAATCAAGAACAATATGCTCAAATATGAGTGCTGGGACGAAAAATTTTCTGAGCGTATTGTGCCTGTAAGAGGTGATCTGGCTAAGTCTAAAATGGGAATTGATGACGAAGAATATGATACTCTTTCTGAGATCATAGATGCAGTATACCATAATGGTGCACTTCTCAATTTTATGTTCCCATATGAGTATCTTAAAACAACAAATGTGTTCGGTACACAGGAATGCCTGAAGTTTGCAGGAAAGGGAAGGGCAAAGTATTTCCACTATATTTCTTCATTCAGTGTTTATGATAATCCAAGCCATTTTAAAACAGTAGCTTATGAAAATGATCCTCTTGAGTCTGCCGACGGTTATTTCTTGGGTTACTCTGAAACTAAATGGGTTTCTGAAAAGATAATTGCAAAGGCTGAAAAGAAAGGCCTTAAAGCTGCTATTTACAGACCCGGTGATATAACTGGAAGCAGAGAGAAGAGTATCTGGGAAATGGGCGATCTTGTTAGCAGAGTGCTTGTTTCGTGCGTACAGATGGGAAAAATGCCTAATGTTTTTGTTAATATCTTCTTTACACCGGTAGATTATGTAAGCGATTCTGTAGTTAACATCTCGTTCAATGATGACGTTGTTGGCGGAAAATTCAATATCATTAATACCGATATAATTGATATCAATCAGCTTGCAGATATATTTGCTGAATGTGGATATGATGTGGAGAAAATAGCGTATACTGAGTGGCAGGAAATGCTTTGGAACTCTGAGGTCGGAAAGAACTCCTTGAAGATTCTTGAGTGTCTCTTCCAGGACAGTGATACTGATGAGCGTTGTATCATCAGAAGATATTCTGATCTTGAAGCAACTTTTGATACAACAAATACAGACAAGTTCCTTGAGAATACCGGTGTAAGATGTCTTCCTGTTGATTCCCAGCTTATTTCAGGATACCTTAATTACTTTAGTAAAAAAGGCTATATAGATAGTAAAGTTTGCGTAAGATAAAAATATTTCTGCAAAGTTTAAATCCTGATTCCCGACAAATATCAAATGATTGGATCATATATAATGCAGCTACCGGAACAGATAGCTGCATTATATAAATCAGACTTATCCTGTCAAACGCAAAATAAGACAAAGAATACACATAGTTTTTACCGTGGTTTTTTTATACGGATTTGAGGTTTGTATAATAGAACTACGGTAATACATTCACTAAATATGCAATATGGAGGAAATTATGAGCGGGTATACAGTAAGTGATATACATAATATAGTTGAACAGCAGCGAAAGTATTTCAGAAGCGGTGAAACGCTTAGTATAGATTTCAGGATCAGACAACTGAAAAAGCTGAAGAATATGATCGTACATAATGAAGCTGAAATGATAAAAGCTTTGAATGAGGATCTTGGACGCCATGAAACTGAATCATATATTTGTGATGTTGGAAGTATTATACTGGAGATCAACGAAATACTTCATTGCTTGAAAAAATGGGCGAGACCAGAAACGCATTTCAGCGGTTTTGCTTGTTTTCCCAGTTTGTTTACAAAGGTTTATAAGATGCCATATGGAGTTTCACTTATCATATCTCCGTTCAATTTCCCGTTTTTACTTTCACTTGGTGTACTGGCTGCGAGCATTGCTGGAGGAAACACATCAATAATTAAAGCAAGTTCAAAATCTGTTGCCTGTACGGAATTACTTGAAAAAATGCTCTCAAAGACATTCCCGGAAAAATATATTAAGGTCATTGGCGGCGGACATGATGTTTCTGATATTTGCCTGGATGAACGTGTAGATAAAATATTTTATACTGGTTCAACTAAGGTTGGAATTCATGTGTTAGAAAAAGCTTCAAAAAATCTTACTCCTGTTGCGCTGGAGCTTGGCGGAGAAAATGGAAACTGGTGCATAATCCGTAAGGATGCTGATATCAAGGATGCTGCAAGGAAAATTGCATTTTTCAAAATGCTTAACAGTGGTCAAGTGTGTATTAATATCAATCAGATCGCTGTTGAGGAAGATGTTGCTGATATATTTGTCAGTGAAATAAAAAAGGCATTCACTTCTCAAATCGGAGATGCGCTCTCCAATGATGAATATCCAAAGCTTATAAACAGGCAAGCCTATGAAAAATGTGCCCATGAAGTAGATGAATACAGAGACAGAGTAGTGTTTGGAGGAAAAGGGGAACCTTGTGCTAATAAGTATGCCCCGACGATTATATACCCGGTAAATATTGATGAAGATATCGTTAAGCATGAGTTGTTCAATCCTATTCTTCCAATTTTGAAATTTAAAAGCATTGAAAAACTGCTTGATACAATTTCAGAAAGAGAACACGGTCTGGCATTATATATTTTCACAAAGGACATACGCTGGGCGAAAAAAGTTATGTCTACGCAACAGTTTGGTGGTGGGTGTATTAATGAGGTATGTCTTCATCTAATTACCAAAGGTGTTCCGTTTAATGGAACTGGACATTCTGGAATGGGTGCTTATCATGGCGAATGGGGATTCAGAGAGTTTACACATCCTTCAACGGTTCTTATAGGTTCTACTAAATTCAATATGTCGCTTCGCGAGCATCCGTATAGCAATAATAAACTAAAAATAAGGTTGCTAAAACTGTTTGAGAAATAATATGTAAAAAAATAAGGATTTATAGCTTGTGTTAAGTGCATTATGCTGAAATTAATATAATTTCAATATAATACTAATTTTTAGTGTTGACAAAACAATGACGATATGATAATATATTTTATAATAATATATCGTATTTTAAAAAATATTTGCATCTTTATTTTAACAGCTTTTATAATTTTTAATTAATGTTCTATTTGTAATTTATTATTAAGAATATATAATAAATGATTAAACTTTTTCGAATTTATTGCCAAATTGATGTAATAATTAATAGAGACCAATTCAAAAAACTACACTTTGTTAAGGAAGCGTTTTTATCATTATCTCAATTTATACAACATCTTATCGTCCCATTTAATTATCCAGCATTGTTATAACACGAAATAATAAAAATGATTTTACGTACTCGTCTGTTAAAGTGTTTTTATTTCATATATACTTATTCATTTTGAATGATATCTGACATGAATGATGATATTGTAAAATTAGTTGGCTTTATAGTTATGGTTGATTACAGCTTATTTGGTTTTAACTAAATAAGCTGTTTTTTATTTTATAGATGGAGGATGTATAAAATGAAAATGATTTGTATCCACCATGCAGGTGGATCGGCATACTCTTATTCAAACTTTAAGAGGAATCTTTCAGAATACTTTGATGTAATGACTATTGAATTACCTGGAAGAGGTACGCTGATTAACGAGAAGCTTACAACTGATTGTTCTGAAGCAATGGACAGACTGATTGATCAGCTGAAAAGCTGTGTAAAACCGCATGAGGAGTATATTCTTTTCGGACATAGTATGGGAGCATGGCTTGCATATGAGTTATGCTGTGAATTGGAAAAAAGCAAGGAATACTATCCGTCACAACTTATCCTATCAGGAAATAATCCACCATATTCCAAACATGAGCCATTTGATCCTGATAAATATTCAGATGATGAATTTATCAAGATAATTTGTGGATTAGGTGGGATTCCGGAACAACTGTTAAAAAATGAAAGCCTACTGAAGTTTTATATAGGCGTTCTTCGTGCTGATTATAAACTTCTATATTATCTCCCAAATTATATTGAGAAGAAGGCGGTAAACTGCGGCCTGACTGTTTTGAAGGCTAATGATGATTCCGTATTAAATAATACTGTAAAAGAATGGGAAGATATCGCTGCATCAGGGATCGAAATCCTGGAATTTGAAGGAAATCATTTCTCATTATATGATAAGAATATGAATGAGGAATTAAAACAATTCTTGTGTTCTCACAAATTGGAGAGAGTTTGAGTTTGGATAGACTTTATAAAGTTAATATAATATTTGTTAGAGTATATATTTATCTTATAAATTTAATAATAAGTGGAGGTTTTTATGAAGAGGGAATTAAGCAATGTTCAAAAGCAAATCTACAATTATTGTGAGCTTTATCCGAAAGATCCATCGTATAATATTACCGTATTGTGCGAAATACAGGGGAAGTTTGATAAAGAGCGCTTTAAAATGATCTCTGAGATTTGCCTTAATAACATCGATGTTTCAAAGGTGAACATAGCAAAAGAAGGAAATTTATTAGTCAATAATTATGATGAAACGCACAGTATCTGTATAGAAGAGAAAGACTGTTCTGATAAAAGCGATGAGGAATTCAGAGATTACGTTATCAGCGTGGCAAGAGAAGCAAGATCAAAGCCTATTGATATGAAAAAATGGCCGCTGATGAACGCAGTTCTATTCAGCCATACAGACAAGGAGCATATGATCCTTTTTAATATACATCATATAATTGCAGATGTTTATAGCTTTTATAGCATCATAGATCGTGTTTGCACCTATTATAATTCGGATAAAACAATAGGTGAAATAGCAGATGAAGAAAAAAGTTCAGAAAGGATTCAGTATCTTGATGTTCTTGATAAGGTTTTCGGCAATGGAGCAGCTGATATTGACTATTTCAAGAGCATTTATCAGGAGGGGGAGAGCATAGAATTAAAGAAGCTCTCACAGAATCGTAATGGCGATGGACTGATTAAAGGACATAAGTGTGTTTTTGAGCTTGATAAAGAATTATCCGAAAAAATTCGCAGCTATATCAAAGGTAATCGATTAACTGATTTCGCATTTTTCTTAGCAATATATATTCTTATACTGAAAAAAGTTACTATGGAAGATAGTATTGTAACAGGAATACCTTTGGGCAACAGAACTAAAAGAGAAATGAAGGATGTTTTTGGATACTTTGTAAATACTTTGCCATTAAAAATTGTTTTTTATGAAGATATGACTTTTAATGACCTTTGTGATACGGTTCTTGAAAAATCGTTTTCTCTTATGAGACATCAGAGTTTTGATCTTTCACAATTAAATAACTGGGTAACAGGAAGATTGAACAATGTCTTTACATTTTATAAACAGGCAATGCTGCTTAACCTTAAGGACTGCGAGACAAGACTCGTTGATTTTGGCCTGGAAAATGTAATGTTTGAGTTGACCGGAAGAGCTGAGGCAGCAGATAATTACAAAATAGAATTTGAGTACGGTGAATTCTTTGATGATGTCAATATCGAAGAAATGTATAATGAGGTTGTACATCAGGCTGTTGTGAATATGAAAATAAAGGATATCTCACTTACGGCAGATACCTGGAGAAGCGAGTATGCAAATATCAATTCATATATAGCTGACAGAAAATATGATACAGTAAAATCTATTTTTGAAAAGACAGCAGCCATAAACAGTGATGGTATTGCAGTAAAGTATGGTGATGATGAGTATACCTATAAAGAATTGAATGAGATATCGAATCAAGTCGCTGATAAACTGCTGAAGAATTATCCTGAGCATAAGCAGATTGCTTTCTCACTGAACAGAAAGAAGGAACTGCTTGCTTTGATCATGGGTATTATAAAGGCCGGAAAGACTTATGTACCGATAGATACCATGAGCCCTGTAAAGCGTTCACAGTATATACTCAATGATCTTGGTAATGTTACCTATATAGCGGAGAAAGAGATCGCTGAACGGATAGGTACTGACAGCAGTGCAAATGTAATCAGTTATGATGATTTCTTCAGCGATATTTCAGGATATTCTTCTGAGAATCCAGAAATAGAGCTTGATGATCCCGGACTGTATATGATCTATACATCAGGTTCTACAGGTAATCCTAAGGGCGTTACAATAAAGAATAACAACCTTATCTCACTTATGACATCAACTCAGAAAAAATATAAATTTGACAATAATGATGTATGGACATTGTTCCATTCCTATGGCTTTGATTTTTCAGTATGGGAGATATTCGGATGCTTATTGTCAGGAGGAAAGCTGATAGTTATTGATCCGAATATATGTAAGTCTGTGGATCAGTTCTATGAGATAGTTCATAAAGAAAAGGTCACAGTGCTTAATCAGACTCCTACGGCATTCAAGAGCTTTATAAAGTGTGACAGTCAGGCAAAGAAGGAACTTAATATCAGATACGTTATATTCGGCGGTGAGGCTCTTTATTTCAATTCACTTAAGGACTGGGTCGGCAGACATCCTCTTGAAAATACAAAGCTTATTAATATGTATGGGATCACTGAGACAACTATCCATGTTACATATTATGAAGTAACTAATGAGGATATACAGAGTAACAATAAGAGCGTTATCGGACTTCCTTTGGATAACTTGGGTGTGTATGTTGTGGATGAAGATATGAATATACTGCCGCAGGGAATCACAGGTGAGCTTCTTGTTTATGGTGATGGCGTTTCATGCGGGTATTATAATAAGCCTGAGCTTACAGCAGAAAAGTTTACAGTATTGCCTCAGACCGGACAGAGGATCTATAAAAGCGGAGATCTCGCTCGAATCAATAAGGATGGAATGATAGAGTATCTTGGCAGAAAGGATAAACAGATCCAGCTTAGAGGATTCCGAATAGAATTAGGCGAGATAGAGAACGTTATAATGCGTGAATTTGATCTTAAGGTATGCTCGGTTCAGGTCATTAATTATGGTGAGAATGATGACAGAATAGTCGCTTTCATGGAGAAGAATAAGATCTGTGATGAAAAAGCCGATATGACCGGAAAGCTGAAACAGGCTCTGCCATATTATATGATTCCATCGGAATATGTCGGAGTGGACAGTATCCCTATGACAATAAACGGTAAAGTCGATGTTGACAAACTCGTTTCGGAAATGAAGAAAACAGAGGCAAAAGAAGTAGTTATTACATTCAAAAATAAAAATGAAGAAAATCTGTATAATATCATAAAAGATGTATCTGGTATTGGCAATTTCAAGATAAGCGATAATCTTTTCGATGTCGGAATAACGTCTGTACATCTTTCGGCAATATATAATAAGATACAGGAAAAATATTCTTTAGATAATTTCAATCTTATAGATCTGTTCTCATATCCTTCAATAGAGAAGCTCTCTGCTCTGATAGACAGCCAGAAAAAGGAAAAAAGCAGACCCGGACGAAGAAATGTGAGTCGTGCGGAATTACGAAGAGCACAAAGAGGGGAAAGGTAATTTTTACCTTGTGATATTACTGGTAGTATATTATTCTGATTAAGCATTATCAGTACATAGTTTAAAATAATAAAAATAATGGAAAGGATCGTATGATCAATATAACTGGTAGTATAATACTTTTTGTTGATCTGACGAAACAGGTGTAAAAATGGATGATATTGCAATAATTGGTTTGTCAGGACGCTACAGCAAATCAAAAAATCCTAAAGAGTTATGGCAGAATTTACTTGGAGACAATGACTTGAATTACAGGGGAGATAGCTCTAAGGGAAATTATGTCGATGTTTACTCAAAAGTTGACAATATTGATATGTTTGACAATGAACTGTTTGGTTTTACTCCGTATGAAGCAAAAATAACTGATCCACAGCAGAGAGTGCTTCTTGAATGCGCTTTTGAGGCACTGCAAAATGCAGGATATGCTGATATCAGCAAAAAAAGCTGCACGGGTGTGTTTACTTCCTCAAGTATGAGTACATATTTTATAAACAACATATTATCCGATCCGAATTATTATGATGGCGATGTCGATTACAGCATTATCATAGGAAATGACAAGGATTTCAGTTCGACGAGGCTGGCTTATAAATTTAATTATGAAGGTCCGGCATATACTATTCAGTGTGCCTGCTCGAGCTCTCTTGTTGCACTTCATAAAGCTTGTGACAGTTTGCTGAATTTTGAGTGCGATATGGCACTGGTAGGCGGTGTATCGATATCTGTTCCGCAGGAGAAGGGCTATAATTACAAGGAAGGCGGTATTCTTTCAGCGGATGGATCCTGTAGTCCTTTTGATAAAGACGCTTGTGGAACGATCAAAGGCAATGGCTGTTCTGTGGTAGTTGTTAAAAGACTTTCAGAGGCTGAGAACGACGGAGACAGAATATATGCTGTTATTAAAGGTTCTGCTGTAAATAATGACGGTTCTGCTAAGATAGGCTTTACAGCTCCAAGCATTGAAGGACAGAGTGCTGTTATAAATGAATGTATCGAGTACAGTGGGCTCGACAAAAGCAGTATTGATTATATTGAGGCGCATGGAACTGGTACAAAATTAGGAGATCCGATTGAGATAAAAGCTCTTTCAAACGTATTTAACGAAGCTGACTGCCAAAATATAGCAGTCGGCAGCGTAAAAGCAAACATTGGACATCTTGACGCTGCTTCAGGACTTACATCAGTTGTTAAGAGCGTATTTATGCTTAATAATGACATAATTCCAGCAAATATAAACTTTAAGGAACAGAATCAGCAGTTTTCTTTTAGAGATGGTTTATTTACGTTCCCGAACAATAATACAGAGCGAAAACTCAACAATATCGGTGTCAGCTCTTTTGGACTCGGAGGAACTAATGCCCATGTTATCCTTTCAAAATATAATGCAGAGGAAAAAGAGAAGAAAAAGTACAGCAGTTATCTGATACCTGTATCTGTTTTCAGAAATAATGACAGGATAAAAATGACTGAAAATCTTAAAAAGTATCTTTCGGATTGTAGTTCGTTTGAGGATTTTGTATTCACCTTTTCAGCTGGTACAAGAAAATTCGACAACAGATGTTACTGTATATGCAGAGACAGCTCAGAACTTTTGAATATGCTTGATAAACTTGATACTGCAAAGAAAAACGATGCAATATCTCTTCCGGAATTTTCACTGGATGATTACAGGTATCTGGCAGATAATTTCCAGAGTTATGCTGATGAATATAATAGTATCTGCAAAGATAGCTATTCTTCGGATGACGAGGAGTATGTATATTATCATGTGGCATTTCTCAGTTTTATTTCATTGATAGCTGATGATACAGATTGTATTGATCTCAGAGATAATGATGAGCTTATTATCAACAGGATTATTGACGGTGATGATATCGATGAAATATTAGATGAAATAAAAAATGCTTGTATTCAGCCAACGAATAATGCTGCTGATACTCTTGATACTTTCTGGAGATTTATCGGTGAAATGTGGCTCAGAACAGATGTTGATTTCAGAGAACTCTATAGAGGAAATAATTGGTGTGTAACTGATATCCCCCTCTATCCTCTGGAAAAGAAACGTTTTTGGATAGAGGCAAAAGAAAAAACTGAGATCAAAGCTGATAAGGAAGTTGTTAACGAAGCTATAAGCAAGGAAGAATGCCTTGAGATCGTAATGGATATATGCAGGGATGTTCTCGAAGAGGAGGATATTGACCCGGACGGAGATTTCTATGATGTCGGCGGTGATTCATTATTAATGCTTTCATTCCTTGAAGATATAAATAAAAAATTTGATCTTACTCTAAAACTCAATGATTTTGCCGGTATCAATTCACTTCGTGAAATAGCGGATATGATATGTAATATTAAGAAAACTTCAGAAGAGAGTAAAAAATATTCATTTGTTTCAAAAATAAGAAATGGTTCTGCTAAGGCTGATAATCTTTTTCTGATGCATCCGGCAGGTGGTACAACTTTCTGTTATACATTGCTTAATAAGTATATGTCTCCTGATGTGGATATGAATATCTATACGATAGATCTTCCCGAAGATTATGAAAAATATCCCAGTATGGAAGCACTTGCTGACCTTTATATAAAGGCTATAAAGAGCATTCAGAAGGACGGAAGCTACAAGCTTGGCGGATATTCTTTAGGAGGAAATCTTGCCTGCGAAATGGCTGTTCAGCTTGAAGCGAATGGAAATACTGTTGATGAAGTGCTGCTGTTTGATTCGCATCCGCCAATAGCTTATAATTGCTATAAGGACGAGATAATAAATTATCAGAAGGTATTTCCTGTTGTAATAGCTAATTACTTTAATATGGACGAAGAATACCTTAATAAGATTGCAAATAATCCAGACATCACTATTGAACACGTTATCGAGGAAGTGAAGAATGTATCTGCTCACGGAAATATGCCAATTGGTGAAGATAAAATTAAGGATTTTTATACCAAGTGGATATTTACGCATGGCATATTAAAGCGTCACGATATCAAACAGCCTATAAAAGCGAAAGGTACTATGTTCAGGGGAAATGAAAAGGAGAAAGGCATTATATTATCCGAACTTAGAATAGCTGTAGTTGAGAAAGAAAAATGGAATGATTATTTTTCAGATAATATTAGAATAATTGATGTTCCAGGAGATCATTATACGATGTTCGGAAAAATTGAGAATACTATTGAATTAGCTCGGATCTTTAGCGAAAAATACAATAATATAAAGAAAGGTTAAAAGTATGAATGAACTGTTAAACAAATTGTATAAAAAGGTTCAGGAAACTCCTGATGAGGTTATTTTTACATTTCTTGATTTTAAGGATGACTGGATTAAGGATGAAATTACATATAAGGAATTGTTTGAGCATTCTGCGGCAGTTGCAAATGGACTTAAGGAAAGCGGCATAAGCCAGAATGATAAGATACTGCTTTTTTCCGATAACTCCAAAGAAAGTCTTTATGCTATATATGGTGCAATGATGGCAAACATAGTATTTACTATTCTTCCGCCACCTGTAGATAATAAGCAAAAGATGCGCTTTGAGTCTGTAATGCATACATTACGTTTTAAAGCTGTTCTTACGTCAGATCGTGTTATCAACTGTATCAAATCTATGGATACTAAGTTGCCAGAGATAACTATACTAAGTTCTAATAAACTTTCAGAAGGGGATTCTGATTATAAGCCTGTTGAAGAAATAAATGATCTTCTTTATATACAGTTTACATCTGGTTCAACAAGTGAGCCCAAAGGGGTACAGGTCAGCAAGGAAAGTCTTATTGCTAATCTTGAAGGAATATCAACAGTGATACCTTCGCATAATTCTAAAACAGTTTTCTCATGGGTACCGTTTTATCATAATATCGGATTAGTTTTAATTGTATTTTCATCAATATACGACTCAAGGAAAGCTTATATTATACCTACAGAGCTGTTTATAAATAATCCTGTTTTATGGGTAAAGGGAATGAGTAATTTTAAAGTTCAAGCAACAGTTGCTCCAAACTCTGCATTTGATCTTTGCAATAAGATTTTTACTCCAGAAAAGGCAAGGGAGATTGATCTTTCATCTGTAAATTATTTTGTAAGTGGTTCTGAAAAGGTTTATGTTAATACAATGAAAACATTTTCGTCACTTTTTAATATTGACATTGATAAATTCTGTCCGGGATATGGATTATCAGAAACAGTTGCTGTTTGTTCATTCTCAAGCCCTTTGAAAATATTGAATGTTAAAAAAGAGGATTTTTACAACAATAAAATTACCATTTGTGAGGAAAACACGGACTGTTTACAGCTTGTAAGTGTAGGACGAAATATAAACAGCACAGAGATAAGTGTTGTTGATCATGAAACACATGAAAAAATCAGCGAAGGTGAATTAGGTGAAATTGTTATTAAAGGACCAAGTGTCGCAGATGGATATTATGGTATAAATGACGAACGTAATGAAGTATTCAATATTATTGACAAAAACAACAGGAGTTTGAGAACTGGTGATATTGGATTCATTTATGATGGTGATCTTTTTATAACAGGAAGACAAAAGGAAATGATAATAATTAATGGTCAGAATTTCTTTCCTGCAGATTTTGTTGAGATAATAAAAAAATCAGTGCCTGAAATGGTATTGCCGACAATATATGCGTTTGCTGTTGAGATAGAAAACAAGGAGCATTTAATTATTGTTGTAGAAAATTATAATGATATTGAGAAATATCACGATTGTGCTTCAAGAATAATTGAGGCAATTAATTCATATTTCTCGTTCTCACCTTATGATATAATCTTCTTAGATACAAATCATAGCCTTGAGAAAACCGATATTGGCAAGATAAAAATAGGCAAACTTAGAAATGATTATCTGGAACATAATTTTGAAGGTTGGTCATGGAATGATTCGGGCAATGCTAATATTGATGATGCAGATGAAATAGATGCTTTCGTTTTATCTGAATTCAATAAAGTCCTTCCGAAAAATGTCGATAATTTGGACAGTAGCTTTCTGGAAATGGGAGGAGATTCATTCGATCTTTTATCAATAGTTACTAATCTTGAAGAAAAGTTCGGAATTAAATTTGATGCTAAGAGTTTTGTAAATGAGCCTTCTGTAAGAGGAGTTTCAAAATATATAAAAAATTGTCTATGATAATTAGTGAGAGGATTTGTTATGATTTGCTTGAAAAAAATTGTTAAGAAGTATAAATCAGGTTCTGATGAGATAGCAGCCTTGAATGATATCTCAACTGAAATTAGTGCTGGTGAATTTACAGTTGTGCTTGGTCCATCAGGTTCGGGGAAGAGCACTATGCTCAATATGCTTGGAGGTATGGATCGTCCGACCAGCGGACAGATACTTATAAATGGTGAGGATATATCTTTACTCTCAGAGAAAAAATTAACGGATTATCGTAGAAAGAATGTAGGCTTTGTATTTCAGTTCTATAATCTTGTTGAAAACCTTACAACATATGAAAATGTTGGTATAGCTGCGAATCTTAATGGAAATGTGGATAAAGTCTTAGATATAATAAAGGATGTCGGACTTGAAAAGAGAATAAAGAACTTTCCTAATCAGTTATCCGGTGGAGAAATGCAGAGAGTTGCTATTGCTCGTGCTGTTGCAAAATCTCCGAAGCTCCTTTTATGCGATGAACCGACAGGTGCTCTTGATGTTGCTACTGGTAATAAGATCTTTGATCTTCTCAAGAAGTATTCAAAGAATAAGGATACTGCAGTTGTTGTTGTAACACATAATCCTGAAGTTGCAGAGATAGCTGATCACGTCATAAGGTTAAGAGACGGAAAGATAGTTGCTGATGAAAGAAACAGTAGTTCTGATTAATCCGGATGTACTATCTGTATTATAAACGTGATCAAATAAGAAAGGATTATACCAATGATTTTTTTATTGAAAAAAATGGTCAGAAGTATCAAACAGTTTAAACTACAATTCATTTCTGTATTTTTATTAGCAATGCTGTCTGTTGTCGTGTATAGTGGATTAGAAGGCGTATGGAGTGGAATGAAGAATGAGTTTGATTCGTATGTTGATGATACTAACCTGGCTGATGAATGGATCTTTGCAACATATTTTACAGATGATGATATTACAAAGATCAAGGATCTGGAAGGGGTAAAAGATATCTCAAAAAGAATGAGAATAACTGCGGCTTCAACTGATAAAAATGGAAATGATGCATATCTTAGTCTTGATACAATAGGAAATGCTAATATCACTTCCATGTATATAATGGAAGGAAATGATAATGATAATCACAAAAACAGTGTTTGGATTGATTATGATTATGCAAAAAAGAATGATATTTCTGTCGGTGATAAGATTGCTTTAAATTATGGCGGCAAGTTTGCTGAACCAGAAGTTGTTGGCATTATAATGTCTTCTGAAAGAGCACATTATACTGGTACAACAGACTATTATTCTCCTGATCATCAGCGTTTTGGTTATGGTTTTTTTAGTGAAGACATTCTTAGTCAATTTGATATCAAAATAAACTGCAATCTTCTTGAAATAAAAAGTGATAAATCGTCAGTTGTAAAAGAAAAAATAAATGAACTGATGGGCGAGCGTTTTATTGCATATTATGATAAGGAATCTTTATTTGATGTTGCATTTGTAAGTAATCAAGTAAAAAACCTTAGAAGAATATCTATTCTTTTCTCTTCACTGTTCATTCTTCTGTCAGTTTTGTCAATGCATACAACTATAAAGAGGCTTATCGATGCACAATCATCTGATATAGCAACATTAAAGTCATTAGGCTTTTCAAATAAAAGTTTGATAATTCATTATTCTATGTATGGATTGTTTGTAAGCATTATAGGAACAGCGGTTGGATTTATATGTTCCTTCCCGTTTTCAAAAGTTGTGCAGAAAACACAGCAGACTCTTATATCAATGCCAGAATGGCCTATAAAGCATACAGTTGGTTCACCTATAATTATATTTATGTTGATTTTCTTATCAACGCTTACATCAATTCTTGCAGCTAAAAAGACGATGGTTGGATTACCTGCTGAACTTACTCAGAAAAAGGTAAAACATAATAAAAAATTGTTGTTGGAAAAAATACCTGCGATTTGGAATAAACTTAGCTTTGGTATGAAGTGGACTCTTAGAGATGCTTCAGCACATAAGACGAGAATCTTTTTAGGTATTGTCAGCGTTTGTGGAAGCTTTATGTTGCTGATGGTCGGATTTGGTACTCCTGACTCTATTACTTCACTCACTGACAGAACATATAATGATGAATTTATTTATTCAAATAAGCTCACACTGAATACAGCAAATACTCCCGAAGATATGGTTGCTGTTGGAGAAGAATATAATGGACAGTTTGTCCAAACTTTACAGAGCAGAGTATATTTCAATGACTCTGACAAACCATATTTTAAGCCTGTAACTATTTTTTCAGATGGTGAATACATTAATCTGAAAACCGTTGATGGCAATAAGCTGGATGATAATGGTGCTTTTATAACTGAAGGAATGGCTGAAAAAATCAAGGTGGAAAAAGGCGATACTATAGAGCTGTATCCGTCGTTTTCAGCTCAGAGTTATAAATTTAAGGTAGCGGGCATAATACCATCAAGTATGCCACAGTCACTATATATCAAAGACACCTGCTGGATGAGTAATGGAGCAATGTTCCGTCCATCGCATCTATTTACGGGCGAGATAGATGATGACAAGGTAAAAAATGATTCAAGAATTACTCAGATCATTACCAGCAATCAGCAGAAAAACAATCTTAAGGATTTCAGGTCAGCAATGATAGGCGTGTTTACACTTATGAGATTTGTTGCGTTTGTTCTTGTGGTAATTGTTCTGTATAATCTCAGCACACTAAGCTTTCTCGAAAGAACAAAAGAGTATAATACTTTTAGAGTGCTTGGATTTCATTATAAAGAAATACGTTCATTAGCTTCCTTTGAAAACGTTATTATACTTATTATAGGATCAGTGTTTGGTTTGCCTCTTGGATTCAAGTTTCTTGATTTATATTGTGATACTTTTTCTAATGATACATTGAAGATATATTCAAATATTTCAAATATATGTATCATATTAGTGTGCTTTATTGTTGTGTTCTGTACTATTGTAACTACACTTCTTCTTTCGTTAAGAATAAGAAAAATAGATATGGTTCAGGCTTTAAAAGACAGATAAAATGATACGATAAAACATTTTTGAATTGAGTGTGATAGATTTAAAGCAAGTGTTAAATGAATTGCGTTCTATAAGAAATATTATTCCCCTCGCCAGTGGCGAGGGGAAGCTTTTTGTATTCCGAAAACCCCTGGCTCTGCCAGGGGTTCAAAGAAGCTTTAGTTATGAGTAGAAAAAGAGAACCTCCCATGTTATAATAGTAATGGTCTGCCAACCAAACTGAAAATAACAAAGGAGGTATCGTCATGAAACGAGACGATATAAATAGTTTAGCACAAAATCGGAGCAAAGTCCAGCACATTATATGAACTTTTTCATTTTATGTGCATTTTCTATCGGTATTACGGCTTTTCCGAAACCTATGTGAAATTATATAATTGACTTCTACCAAAATTTCCACCGGTTTTTCTACCAAAATCACTCGATTTTGAATTTTCTATTTCGTCCTCAGTTTTGTCACAGTATATTATATAATTATACGGCTGCGGCCTGTGACGATTCCGCAATTGTATCATTCTTCATTTTTCTGCTGTCTGACTTCTTAGGCACAGACTCATCGGTATACGCAGGAGCTTCCTTCTTACCGCCGAGAACTCTTGCAATAGTTTCAGCCGAAGTGACCTTAGCGTTATACTCAAGATGGCTGTAAAGGTTCGCAGTGATATTGAAAGTTGCATGGCCGAGCCACTCCTGAATCGCCTTCATTGGAATATCGTTTGTAAGCAAAAGACTGGCACAAGAATGACGCAGATCATGGAAACGGAGCATCTTCAGATCGTGCTTCTTGATGACCTCGTGGAAGTCATGCGTTACCGTGTTCGGGCTGATGAGCTTTCCAAACGGATCACAGCATACAAATCCCTCAAATTCGGTATCGTAGTTCTTGCCGCCGAGCTTCTTGTAATGCTTGTCCATCTCCTGCTTTTTGAGGAGCATTTCCTCAATGTGCGGGATCAGGGGCAGTGTACGTCTTGTGGAATTGATTTTCAGTCTGGTCTCCACAAAGAGCTTTGCCTGACCGTTTTCATCATAATCGCTTACGACCTTACGTTCAATGGTGATCGTCCCTTTCCTGAAGTCGATAGAATCCCACTTCAAACCGAGGATCTCACATCTTCTCAGACCGTAGTATGCTGCGATATGCACGATAAGCTCCAGCTTGTGTCCATCGAATACTCGGAACAGTTCATTCAGCTCGTCCTCGTTATAGAAAACGGCTTCATGGCGTTCTGCTCTCGGCATTACCATTTTATCCATAGGGTGCTGTTCCAGAATTTCCATTTTTACAGCCCACATGAATGCGGAATGCAGCGACAGATAATACTGCTTGACTGTGCTGCCCTTTACACCCTCGTCCATTTTATGATTGAGATAGGACTGGACGTGCGTATGATTCAGGTCAGCAAGCGTCACATCCGGAAAATGCTCACCCATGAACTTCATGAAACGCTCTGCATTTCGCTTATAGCACTGGAATGTGGTACGGGCTGAATTTGCCTTGATCGCTGTGAGCCGCTCAGAAAAGAATGAACTAAGCTCCTGATTGACAATCACTTTCTCAGCGTCCTCAGCATCGTTATCCGTCTTACGGCTGACAGTGATCGTTACCTGTGGAATTGTCAAGAAATGTGCAG
>DFFQ01000051.1 GCA_002371025.1 Lachnospiraceae bacterium UBA3772
AGTAAGACCCCTTGAAGACTACGAGGTTGATAGGCACTGAGTGTAAGGGCCGTAAGGCTTTCAGCTGAGGTGTACTAATAGGTCGAGGGCTTATCCTAATAGAGATTAAAGCGTAATGCTTCTTTAAGAAAGTTTGATAAAGGATGAAATACTCATCTGTATGAGGTTTTGAAAGAACATATAAGATAGAATCAGGTTCAGATTATTGAACCTGATTTTTTTTTTTTTTTGGCTGTGTATTGGCAGACTTTATGATAAGTTCTTCATAATCTATGATTCGGAAATCTTCTTTTGTTAATTTCTCGCTTCCCGGCAGACACATCCCATGAATTTGACAATTGTGTCTGCTGTATCAGCTTGTTGTCGTTTAAATTTCTTTAATTTCGGCAGACACATCCCATGAATTTGACAATTGTGTCTGCTGTATCAGCTTGTTGTCGTTTAAATTTCTTTAGTTTCGGCAGACACAGCCCGTGAATTTGACAATTGTGTCTGCTGTATCAGCTTGTTGTCGTTTGAATTTCTTTAGTTTCGGCAGACACATCCCATGAATTTGACATTTGTGTCTGCTTCGTTGGATTGGAATACATGAATGACAGCTGGAAATGTCGTGGATACACGTAGGAAAGTAAGCTAAATGGCGGAGGATAAAGCCTCGAAGCGTAATCTGCTTCACTTGGCGTAACCAAGTAATCCTCGTACTGAAACTTCGCCGCTTGTTACAGAGAAAGTCTGTCCGTTTTTGGATTCAACAAGAAGTCCTCCGTTAGAATCAATTCCTCTTGATATATAAGGATTTTCAGGGAATGGAATATTATCAGAAGAAAGGATCACTTCTTTATCTTTAGAAATAAGAAGAGAATTATATTCATCCTTAATAAATGAGAGATCATTTATCTTAATAAGATCATTATAATAATCCATAAAATAATTAATAGTTTTTGCTATCAGTTCTTCTCTGGATATTTTTTTTCCAGTAGCTATATAAAGAGAAGTAGCCTTATCTTTTATTTCATCTGGAAAAAGATTAGAGTTTGTATTTATACCAATTCCAACAATTATGTAATTACTATTTCCGATGGAGATCATTTCAGTAAGAATGCCACAGATTTTTTTAGTATCATAAATTACATCATTCGGCCATTTGATAAGACAGGATAATGAAGCTATATCTCTGATTGCTTTTACCACTGCAAGAGCTGATAAAAGGGTAGTAGATGAATAATTTGAAAAACCATCAGGAGCTTTTAATAGAAGGGACATAGCAATATTTTCGCCGGGTTCTGATTTCCATACACGCCCCATACGGCCTTTTCCTTTAGTCTGATCATTAGTAGTGATAAGGTATGGAAGCTGATCATCTATATTTTCAAAGGCAAGACGTTTAGCATAATTATTTGTAGAATCAACTTCTTCCAAATACTTGATAGAATTAACTGAGTTGCATAGTAAACTCTTAAGAATTGATATATCCATAGTAAGCCTCTAGTTGTTTTTTTCTTCTTTTAAAATCTGATATTCAGTAGTCTTTTCTATAAGATACTGATAAATGGTATCACAGACCTGCTTTTTATATGAGAAAGGAATGATGAAATTTTCCTTCCCGACGGTGATATTAATTATTGAATAAAGGTTTGCATCTTCAGGTGTAATTAAACTTACATCTGAAAAATCAGCATAGTTATAGGTTGTTACGCCTCTCCAATGCTTAACTTCCATATTTGTATCATTAAATGTATAAGTGATATCGTACTGATCTTTCTTAAATGAATGTAAGAAAAGAAATATGCCATAGCAGGCAATAAGGAAAGAGAGCATGGTAGCTATAACATGAGTACGGCCATATCCCATGAAAAAAAGAGATATTTGTAAAATTCCGAAGGCTATCAGAAAAAGCCCCAGTAGTCTAAAAGTATGACGGGTAGTTTTATTTTTTTTAACGGTATATGTATACATATTTTTCCTTTGATATTAAATAGATTTTTTGCTATCAGAAAATTGTATTAATCCTGACTATTCTGATATTTATAAAGATTATTATAGGAATAATACTTTGTTTAATCAAGACAGGAAAAATAATTAATTAAAATGGAATTGATAAGAAAAGAGTACTTATTCAGGGAAATTAATCTGTTTTTAAATGCTTAGATATGTTATAATATTGCCGATTTCGTGTATTGTAAGATACATTTTACATTAATCCGGGTAAAGTACCGGAAAATCTTTAGTAATTGCGGAGGAAAAAACATGGACAAGATTCAGATGACTACACCACTCGTTGAGATGGATGGAGATGAAATGACTAGAATTATCTGGAAGTATATTAAGGATGAGCTTATCATCCCTTTTGTAGATCTTAAGACAGAGTATTATGACCTTGGTCTTGAGAATAGAAATGCTACAAATGACCAGGTAACTGTTGATTCAGCAAACGCAACAATGAAATATGGTGTTGCTGTTAAATGCGCTACAATCACACCGAATGCTGCCCGTGTTGAAGAATATAATCTTAAAGAGATGTGGAAGAGCCCTAACGGAACTATCAGAGCAATGCTTGATGGTACAGTATTCCGTGCACCAATTCAGGTAAAAGGTATCGAACCATGCGTAAAGAACTGGAAGAAGCCTATAACAATTGCGCGTCATGCTTATGGTGACGTTTACAAGGCTTCAGAAATGAAAATCCCAGGACCAGGAAAGGTTGAACTTGTTTACACAGCTGCTGATGGACATGAAGAGAGAGTACTTGTACATGACTACAAGGAAGCTGGTGTAGCTCAGGGTATGCATAATCTTGATGGTTCTATTTCAAGCTTTGCAAGAAGCTGCTTTACATATGCACTTGATACAAAGCAGGATCTCTGGTTCGCAACAAAGGATACAATCTCTAAGAAGTATGACCATACATTTAAGGATATCTTCCAGGAGATTTATGATAATGAATATAAGGAGAAGTTCGAAGCAGCAGAAATCGAGTATTTCTATACACTTATCGATGATGCTGTAGCTCGTGTAATGAAGTCAGAAGGTGGATTCATCTGGGCTTGTAAGAATTATGATGGTGATGTAATGAGTGATATGCTTTCATCAGCTTTCGGTTCACTTGCAATGATGACATCAGTACTTGTTTCACCTAAGGGATATTATGAATATGAAGCTGCTCATGGAACAGTTCAGAGACATTATTATAAGTATCTCAAGGGCGAAGAAACATCAACAAACCCAGTAGCAACAATCTTTGCATGGACAGGGGCTTTAAGAAAGAGAGGCGAACTTGACAACAATGCTGAACTTTCTAAGTTTGCTGACAGACTTGAAAAAGCTACTATCGATACAATCGAAAATGGCGAAATGACAGGCGATCTTAAGCTTATAACAGAGCTTACAAATGCAAAGAAGCTTAATACAGAAGACTTCATCAAAGCTATTAGAAGAACACTTGAAGCAAATGAGTAATGCAGTAGTAACTTTAAAAAAAGGTGAAGGACGTACTTTAAAAAGAGGCGGAGCCTGGATCTTTGATAATGAGATCGAATCAGTCATGGGCAGCTATAATGATGGAGATATTGTTATAGTACGTGATTTTGATGGATATCCAATGGGAAGAGGATTCATTAATTCAGCATCAACTATAAGGATCAGAATGATGACAAGAAATGCTGATCAAGAAATTGATGATGAATTTATAAAAAAAAGAGTAAAGGATGCATGGGAGTATCGTAAAAATGTTATCGATACTTCAAGCTGCCGTCTTATCTTTGGAGAGGCTGATTTCTTCCCTGGACTTGTAATTGATAAATACAGCGATGTTCTGGTGGTAGAATCTCTTGCGCTTGGAATCGATAAATTAAAGAATAAGATCATTGATTTCTTAAAAGAAGAGCTTCTTTCAGACGGAATAAAGATCCGTGGTGTATATGAAAGAAGTGATGCCAAGGTAAGACTTAAAGAAGGCATGGAAAGAGTAAAAGGTTTCATTGGAGAAGAGTTTGATACCAATGTAACTATAGAAGAAAATGGTGTTAAGTATCTGGTGGATGTTAAAGATGGTCAAAAGACCGGATTTTTCCTTGATCAGAAACTTAACAGAATGTCTATTCAGAATCTTGCAAAAGGAAAACGAGTATTAGACTGTTTTACTCACACAGGGTCATTTGCACTTAATGCAGCCCTTGGAGGGGCTACAGAGGTAATAGGTGTTGATGCATCAGAACTGGCTGTAAATCAGGCGCGTATTAATGCAAAGCTTAATGGAGTAGATGATAGAGTAGAATTCAGAGTTGATGATGTGCTGGATATGCTTCCTCGTATGGTAGAGGAGAAAGAATTATTTGATCTTGTTATTCTTGATCCACCAGCTTTTACAAAATCCAGATCTACTATAAAGCAGGCGGCAAAAGGATATAGAGCCATAAATACTTCAGGTCTTAAACTTGTTAAGAATGGTGGATATTTTGCTACATGCACATGCTCTCATTTTATGGATTATGAGAATTTTACTAAGATCATAGCTGAAGCAGCTCGTGCAGCACATAAGAGACTCAGACAGATTGAGTTTAAGACTCAGGCACCGGATCATCCTATCCTTTGGGCAGATGATGAGAATTCTTATTATCTTAAATTTTACATTTTCCAGGTGTGCGAAGAAAGATAAAACATATAATAGAAACAATTGACCTTTGCTTGCGTAGATTTAGAGAGGTGTACAGATGATCTTCAGGAATTCATTAGAAGATGATTTGAAGGTCTTTGATTTTAATTCAAAATCAGAGCCGGAGAAGAAGCCAGGTGAAAAGACATACGTATTATTTAAGTCAGATAAAGATGAGGTTTCAAAAGATGATCCAATAATGGTATTATCAGATCCTGATAAGCTTATGAAGCATCATGAAATCGGAACATTTACGAATCCGGTAAAATATACGGCTTTTAGATTCGATAAAGAGGGTGACAGATATGAGACTGAAATCCTTAAAATGGATGAAAGATTTGAGAAGCTTTATCTTTGGCTGGCAAACAGCAGCACCACACTGAAATTATCAGGTCGACATACAGATGAAGGTTATGCTATTTATAGAATGCATGCAGTTTCAATGACGGGTGAATTACGTAGTGAAACAGATGGATTTGTACAGCTGGTGATTCAAAGACTCCTTTCAAGTGATATTGAAGAGGAAGAGACTGACTTGGATGATGATGACGCTGTGGAGGAAGATGAAAATCTTATCCTTACAGATATAAATTCAATGCAGGATTTCGTTATGTGTGCTGGAAGAGTTCTTCCGGCTAATATCAGAAAATGGGCTGTGAGAAATATGACAGTTCAGAAAAGTACTGCAATCAGTCCTGACGAAAGAAGACATGCACAGCGTGCTCTTTCTATGATGCTTAATATTCAGTGGAAAGGTTCTTATTTTGAAGCAATCGATCCAGTTCAGGCAAGACGGATACTTGATGAAGAACTTTTCGGAATGGATAAAGTAAAGCAGAGGATAATCGAGACTATAATCCAGATCAACCGTACTCATACTCTTCCTGCTTATGGATTACTTCTTGCAGGACCGGCAGGTGTAGGTAAATCTCAGCTGGCTTATGCGGTGGCAAAGATACTTAAACTTCCGTGGACATCTCTAGATATGAGTACAATTCATGATATTGAGGCACTTACAGGAAGTCCAAGAGTGTATGCCAATGCGAAACCGGGGCTTATCATGGAAGCATTTTCAAGAGCCGGGGCATCAAATCTGGTATTTATCATAAATGAGTTAGATAAGGCGGATTCAAAGACTGCAGCAGGTAATCCTGCAGATGCGCTTCTTACTCTGCTTGATAATATCGGATATACAGATAATTATATTGAATGTATGATCCCTACCAGCGGTGTTTATCCTATTGCTACAGCAAATGAAAAAAACAGGATATCAGATCCTATTATGAGCAGATTTGCTGTTCTTGATATTCCGGATTATACACCGGATGAAAAGAAGATAATCTTCCAAAGATTCTCACTTCCTAAGGTATTAAAGAGAATGAGTATGACAGAGGATGAGTGTATCATTGGAGATGATGCTCTTTCACTTATCATCGAGAAATGTGAAGGAACAACAGGATGCCGTGATCTTGAACAGTCAGCGGAACATTTTGCGGCAAATGCCTTATATCAGATTGAAACTACAGGAAAGACTTCTGTTAAATTCAACAGGGATATGGCAAAATCAATACTTGAACTATAAATATTTTGAGTTTATTATGGGGTTAAATATTGGGTGGTTAGGAGGTTATTCTAATGATAACTAGAGTTGATTCAAATTTTTTATATAGCAATATGAAGACAGATATAATGGAAAGAGAAGGACAGTATCTGATCGAAATAGAGCTTCCGGGTTATAGAAAAGAAGATATAGAAGCCAGCCTTGAAAATGGATATCTTACAATAACGGCTCACAGACATCTTGAGATTGAGCCTGAGGGTCAGGAAACTCATTATCTTGTTAGAGAAAGAGCTACAGGAGATATAAGAAGAAGCTTTCAGATTGGTGAAGATGTAAAGCAGCAGGATATATCAGCTGCACTTAAGGATGGCGTATTAAAAGTTATTATTGTTTGTAAAGAAGAGAAAGTTGAAGGGGAACGTCGAAAAATGATCCCAATTCACTAGAAATTATAAGAAGAATTATAAATAATTTGAGATAAAAAAACTCCGCGATCATTATATATGATTGCGGAGTTTTTTAGTGGACTCATGGTGTCACACATTTTATCTATCTTCAAGTGGCACATATGTAATAGGTGATGCTACTGACATATATGCAGGACGTATTATTTTATTTGTACATACAAGTTCTTCTATTCTATGAGCTGACCATCCGGCTATTCTTGCGATAGCAAAGAGTGGTGTGAAGAATTCATCTGGAATTCCCAGCATGCTATAGGCAAAGCCACTATAGAAGTCAATGTTTGGGCATACAGGTTTATACATCTTTCGCTCAGTTTTCATAAGATCTGGAGCAAGACGGGCAACCGCCTGATAAAGATGAGCCTCATCCATTTTGCCTTTTTCCTCAGCAAGCTGCATAGTGTAAGTTTCAAGAATCTTTGCTCTTGGATCCGAAAGAGTATATATGGCGTGACCAATGCCATATATAAGACCTGATTTATCATAAGCTTCCTTACGAAGGATCTTAAGAAGATAAGCACTTATCTCATCGTCATCATTCCAGTCTTTAACATTTCTCTTAATCTCATCAAACATCTTCTTAACCTTGATATTTGCGCCTCCATGTTTTGGACCCTTAAGAGAGCAAAGAGAAGCGGCAACTGAAGAATAAGTATCAGTTCCCGATGATGTAACAACGTGAGTCGTAAAGGTTGAATTATTTCCCCCTCCGTGTTCTGCATGAAGAACAAGAGCAATATCTAAGATACGTGCTTCAAGAGGAGTAAAAGATTTATCCTGCCTTAATATACGAAGTATATTCTCTGCAGTTGAGAGTTCAGGCTTTGGATTGTGAATATACAGTCCGCGGTTAAGCATATAATGTCTGTATGAAAGATAAGAATATGCAGCAATAAGAGGGACTGAAGATATAAGGCTGATGCTCTGTCTAAGAACATTGGTAATGCTAAGATCATCAGCATTTTTGTCATAAGAATTAAGAGCAAGGATAGAACGTGCAGTAGCATTCATTATATCCTTGTTTGGAGATTTAAGAATTACATCTTCTACAAAATCTTCAGGAAGTTTTCTATTATAAGAAATGAGTCTTGTAAATTGTTCGAGTTCATCTGTACCAGGAAGCTTGCCAAATAAAAGAAGATATACAGTTTCTTCATATCCGAAACGATCTTCGCTGATAAAGCCATTTACGAGATCATTTACGCTGATACCTCTATAAAGAAGTTCCCCTTCAATAGGAACAATATTTCCGTCAACTTCTTTTGTTCCATTAACAGTTGATATTTCAGTAAGACCTGTCAGAACTCCCTTGCCATTTGCCTCACGAAGTCCTCTTTTAACATGATAATAATCATAAAGTTCAGGACTGATGAAGTTATTCTCAGAACAAAGCTGAGAAAGTTTATGGATTTCTCTGGCTGCATCTCCGGCACTCAAGTAGGACATAGTGAGTCTCCCTTCTTTGAAATCAAAAAGCAAAAACTTTACGGGTATCAAATTAAAATATATGGTTAAGCTATGAAAAGACTTGTGCTATAGTTTGAAATTGAAAATGTTTCACAGAGTGCACAGAACTTATCTGCAAGGCACACTATAGCAGATTCCTTACAATTTGGTATACGTGTGATATTGAGAGGAAACATATGTCTAAAGATGATATTCTCCTCAATTTTATTAATGTGAAAATCACGTCTTGCATTTCTAAGAGAAATGGCTGCGTGGAAATATCCATGAAGTCCATGACCGGCGTTTTTTTCATGCCAATCATAAAGGAAATAATCATGAAGAAGAGCACCTCTTACGAGACTCTTAAGATCAACATTTTTAATGTTGTGTTTTAAAGCAATTACGATACTGATGTATGCAACTGCCATAGAATGTTCATAACAACTAATAGTACCATGTTGAATAAAATTTCTTTCAAGCTTAAACGTATCAGATTCTAAAATGTCACGTCCGTATTTCTCGAGTAAAGTGATAGCTATTTCGTTTTCTCCTATTGGTAACATCTCATATACCTCTTAAAAAATACTCTTAAACTTTCTCTCAAATTTTTTCAACCGTCGTCCATTATATCACGTTGTAATAAAAAAAGGTAGTAGATAATTCGTGGTTATTTTGTTATAATCTGTGTAACTTATTGTCTTTTAAACTGAGGGGGTTATAAAATGGCAAACAATGGTCTGATAGTACAATTTTTTGATCATAAACTTCCAAATGATGGTAAATTATGGAAGGAATTAGCAACAAATGCAGCTAAGCTTAAGACAGATGGTGTCACAGCAGTCTGGCTTCCACCAGCATATAAAGGTGTGGCTGGTAAAGACGACACGGGATATGATGTGTATGATCTTTATGACCTTGGAGAATTTAATCAAAAAGGATCAGTAAGGACCAAGTATGGTACAAAGAAGGAATATATTGATGCCGTTGAAGAACTTCATAAGAAGGGAATCAATGTGTATGCCGATGTTGTTTTAAATCACAAATATGGTGCTGATAAGGTGGAGAAAATATCAGCTGCAGAATTTAATGAGCACAGCCGTTATCAGATGATCGGTGATAATAAGACAATATGTGGTTTCACAGGCTTTAATTTCCCAGGACGCAAGGGAAAGTATTCTGATTTTGAATGGAATTGGAAACATTTTAATGGAATAGACTGGGATCAGGACAAGATGAGAGAAAGACTTCTTAAGAATGGTAAAGAAGTTGACGCTGATTATCTCATGGGTGCGGATATTGACTTTAATAATAGAGATGTATATGAAGAGTATGTCAGATGGGCAACCTGGTATGTAAAGACTACAAATGTTGACGGCTTCAGACTTGATGCGGTAAAGGACATACCATCATCTTTTTATAGAGACTTCTTATTCAGAGTAAGAGAGATGACAAATAAAGAGCTTTTCTCAGTTGGAGAATATATGCACTGGGATGAGGAAGTTCTTAATAATTATCTGCATCAGATTGATTCAGGCTCATCACTTTTAGATACCCCTCTTCATTATAATTTCTATAACTGTTCAAAAGCACATGGGGACTATGACCTAAGAAGAATATTCGATGGAACTCTGGTACAGACAAATCCTGTGAAGGCTGTAACATTTGTTGATGATCATAATACAGAAATGGGACAGGTTTATGAATCGTGGGTAGAAGACTGGTTTAAACCATCAGCTTATGCTATCATACTTCTTCGTGAAGCGGGTTATCCATCAGTTTTCTATGGAGACTATAAGGGAATTCCTTCAGACAAGTATAAGGGATTCAAGTCAGTGCTTGATAAACTTATGAAATTAAGAAAGAATAAAGCATATGGCGTGCAGCATGATTATATCGATGATCGTGACTGTATAGGCTGGACAAGAGAAGGCGATGCTGAGCATAAGGACTCAGGCCTTGCAGTAGTTATTTCAGATGGTAAGGGTGGCACAAAGAGAATGTACATTGGAAAGCAGTTTGCAGGTGCACATTTCTCAGATGCTCTTGGAAATGCCAAATATAATATTAAGATCGATAGTGAAGGTTGGGGAGACTTTTACGTAAACAGAAGCGCTGTTGCAGTATGGGTACGTAAAGAGCCAAAACAGTCAAATAAATAGGAGTAACAAAATTAAATGGAAAAAACAATTAGGACAGAATCCGTTGATGAGTTTTTTGATGCACTCATGCAACTTAAGGATAAGGAAGAGTTTTACAGATTCTTTGAGGATGTGTGCACGACCAATGAAGTAGTGTCAATTGCTCAGAGACTCGAAGTTGCTAAGATGCTTTTTGAAGAAAAAACTTATATAGAGATAGCAAAAAAGACGGGAGCTTCCACAGCTACAATAAGCAGAGTAAATCGTTCCCTAAACTATGGAAATGGAAGTTATGAAGTTCTTTTTGAGAGATTAGGAATTAATAAAGATAAGGAGAATTAATAAATAAATGGACCCGAGTTCGGTGGCACAATTAGTTATACTCATAATATTATTAATATTATCAGGACTGTTTTCTTCTGCAGAAACAGCTCTTACAACAGTTGGTATCAATAAATTAAGAGCTGAATTAGAAGATGAAAACATAAAGAAGAGAAGAAAAAGAAAGGTTGAAAGAGTGCTTCGTCTTAAGGAAGATTCTGCGAAGCTTCTTTCTGCCATATTAATAGGAAATAATTTAGTTAATCTTTATGCCTCAGCGCTTGCGACTATCCTTGTTACAAAATTGTTTGGAAGCGAATATATAGGCATTGCAACAGGTATAATCACAATCCTTGTTCTTATTTTTGGTGAGATTACTCCTAAGAATCTGGCAACGTTATATAACCTGCCGCTTTCATTAATTTATTCAGGACCTGTAGAGTTCCTGATGATTATTTTTACTCCAGTAATATTTATCCTGAATAAAATATCAAGAGTAATTTTCCGTCTGTTTAAGATCGATCCAGACAAAAATCCGGATCAGATGACAGAGGGTGAGCTTCGTGCGGTTGTTGATGCCAGTCATGAAGAAGGAGTTATTGAGCAGGAAGAAAAGAAAATGATAACTAACGTGGTAGACTTTGGAGATGCCATTTCCAAGGATATCATGGTACCTCGTGCAGATATGGTCTGTGCCGATATAAATTCTTCTTTGGAAGATATACTGGTGATGCTTAAGGAAGAAACATATTCACGTATACCTATATATGAAGAATCAAAAGATCATATCGTCGGTATATTATATATGAAAGATCTGATGCTTTTTATCTCCAAATATGGAATGGATGCAAAGCTGGATATAAAAAAACTTATGAGAAAACCGGTATTTGTATATGAATACCAGCGTACAGCTCAGATCTTTGCAGATATGAAAACTTCAAGTGTATCAATGTGCATTGTCCTTGATGAATATGGTATAACAGCTGGTGTTATCACTATGGAAGACCTTATTGAAGAAATAGTTGGTGACATAAGAGATGAATATGATGAGGAAGAAGAAGACCTTATCAGGGAGGTCTCACCAGGTTATTATGATGTAGCTGGAGCGGTAAAGCTTGATGATTTAAATGAAGCCACAGGTATAAGCCTTGAATCAGAGAATTATGATTCCATTGGCGGATATATAATTGAACTCCTGGACAGACTTCCTAATGAGGGAGATGAGGTTTCAGATGGAAATATCAGGTTCAGAGTTACCAAAACAGAACATAACAGAGTAGAGAGAGTAGAACTCTTTATTCCTAAAAAACTTTACATATAGTAACGATTACTATATTATATGGAGACAGACTATGGATAAACAGCTGCTGGAGATAAAAAGGCAGATCAGAAAATGGATCAAACTGGATTACATAGTTCCAGAAGATATACCTGAGATAGAATTGTATATGGATCAGGTGACTCATTTTATGGACAGACATCTTTCAGGAAATAAAAGAAGCAAAGATGATAAAACTCTGACCAAAACAATGATCAACAATTATACAAAGAATAAACTGCTGCCACCTCCGGTTAAGAAAAAGTATTCAAAAGAGCATATAATAATACTCATTTATATCTATTATTTGAAGAATGTCATTTCCATAGGGGATATAGAAAAACTGCTTTTCCCTATGACAGACAGGTACTTTGATAGTAAAAAACTTACAAAGATATATGAGCAGATATATGAAATAGAGAAAGTGGAATATTTTAACATTGAAAGCAGTACTGCAAGGGCAGCGGCTATTACAGAAAAAATGTTCCCAAAGAGTGAAGATGAATACCTCAATAAGATGGCCTTTATCTATCTGTTGAGTTATGATATATTCAGCAAGAAACGTCTTATTGAAAAACTTATAGATGAATTACCACAGGTAAAAAAAGCAGAAGAAGAAAAGAAAACTGCCCCAAAGGCAGAAAAAAATAAACAGATAAGGAAGCATTAAAAATGATCAGTGCAAACAACGTATCCCTCAGATTTGGTAAAAAAGCCCTTTTTGAGGATGTAAACATCACATTTACACCAGGTAACTGTTATGGTCTTATAGGTGCCAATGGTGCTGGTAAGTCAACATTCTTAAAGATTCTTTCTGGAAAACTTGAAACCACCAGCGGTGATATCACCATGGACCCAGGAGAAAGACTTTCAGTTCTCGAACAGGATCACTTCAAATATGACGACTTTAACGTTATAGATACAGTAATTATGGGCAATAAGAGACTGTATGAGATCATGAAAGAAAAAGATGAGATCTATGCTAAAGAAGACTTTACAGAAGAAGATGGAGTAAGAGCATCTGAACTTGAAGCTGAATTTGCAGAGCTTGACGGTTGGAATGCTGAATCAGATGCATCAACTCTTCTTAATGGTCTTGGAGTAGATACAGAGTATCATTACAGCCTGATGGGCACTCTTGAAGATAATATCAAAGTTAAGGTCCTTCTTGCTCAGGCTCTTTTTGGAAATCCTGACAACCTTCTTCTCGACGAGCCTACAAACCATCTTGACCTTGATGCTATTGAATGGCTTGAGAATTTCCTTATTGATTTTGAAAATACTGTTATAGTTGTCAGCCATGACAGATATTTCCTTAATAAAGTTTGTACACACATTGCGGATCTTGATTATGGTAAAATCCAGATTTATACAGGTAACTATGATTTCTGGTACGAATCAAGTCAGCTTATCCTTCGTCAGAAGAAAGAAGCAAACAAGAAGAAAGAAGAACAGATCAAAGAACTTAAGGAATTCATTTCCAAGTTTGCTGCCAATGCTTCAAAGTCAAAACAGGCAACATCAAGAAAGAAAGCACTTGAAAAGATCGAACTTGAAGAGATCAAACCTTCAAGCCGTAAATATCCTTATATTGACTTCAGACCAAATCGTGAGATCGGTAATGAAGTACTTACAGTTAAGAATATCTCAAAGACAGTAGATGGAGTTAAGCTTCTTGATAATGTTTCATTTACAGTTGGTAGAGAAGATAAGATAGCTTTTGTAGGTCCGAATACAAATGCTACAACTATGCTTTTTAAGATCCTTGCAGGAGAAGAAGAACCTGATGAGGGTGAATATAAATGGGGTGTTACAACATCTCAGGGATATTTCCCTAAAGATAACACTAAGGAATTCGATAATGACCTTATCATAGTAGACTGGCTTACACAGTTCTCAGAGGTTAAGGATGCAACTTACGTACGTGGATTCCTTGGCCGTATGCTCTTTGCAGGAGATGATGGAATTAAGAAAGTAAAGGTATTATCAGGTGGTGAGAAGGTAAGATGTCTTCTTTCAAAGATGCAGATTATGGGATCAAACTGCCTTATCTTAGATGAGCCTACAAACCATCTGGATATGGAAAGTATCACATCACTTAATAATGCGCTTATCAAATTCCCAGGCGTAGTTCTTTTTGCTTGTCAGGACCACCAGTTTGTTCAGACTACAGCAAATCGTATCATTGAACTTACAGCAACAGGTTTTATCGATAAACAGACAACATATGATGAATATCTTGCCAGTGATGAACTTGCCCGTAAGAGAATGATAATGAATATGGATCAGAGTGAAGATTGATCATACATTCTAGAAACCGCGTGAAATAAAGCGGTTTCGGTTTTTTGGCCTTGAGCCGATATCAATAATATGTCATTTAGCCATTATGATGTGCAGAATTTTTGTATCGTCATAATGGCTTTTTTTTGTTCTTGTGATTTTTGATAAAAAAAGGGGTAAAATTGCACATAAGAACATACAATGAACACAAAAGATATAAAAATTATACAAAAAACGTTACCGGAAAATACCGGAAAAGGGCCTTTATCGTGCAAATGATACAATAAAATAAAAATTTTTTTTGACATACTAAACTGGCCAAAAAGCTAGAGTTTACAATAATGATAACGTTTTCGGTTTTTGTAAAGGTTGCACAATAAATGAGCTTTAAAATAAAAAAATACTTGCAATATTTACGAATACGGTTTAATATACAGTTATCGCAACGGTAATGCGAACACACAATTTTCATGAATCCTTCAAATGAAGGACAAAAACATGAAGGTTCCAATAGATTATTTTTGGAATTTTTTTGAACTTCAAAATGCAGAGGTTTGGAATTTCGGATTCTTGATTATGCAAAATGACGATTCAAATAATTTACGATTAAGATCTTAAGGAACCACCACACACAATTAAAGGAGGGTTTTTTTGTGAGAAAATTTAACAGAGTACTTGCAGCTTCTTTAACACTTGCTATGGGTCTTTCACTTGTAGCATGCGGAGGCTCAGAGAAGTCAACAACAGCTCCAGCTGAGAATGACACAAAGACAACAGAGGCACCAGCATCAAATGATGCTAAGAAGGATGAGACACCATCAGATACTAAGAATGATCCTTCAGTAGCTCCTGATACAACAGGTTGGGATGCATCAAAGAAGATTTATGCTTATTCATGGGATGATGATTTCCAGAAGAAGCTTAATGTTATTCTTGATGAGTACCCACAGTTCAAGGATTATGTTGAGTATGTAAACCTTGGTAGTGCTTCAGAGAAGTCACTTGAGCAGATTGACACAGCTATTAAGTCAGATAAGTATCCATCACTTATTCCTGGTGACGTTGGATCAGCTAAGTATTGGATCGAAGATGACGACAAGACAGCTAACCTTTATGATGATGCTTTCGGTTTCACAGAAGAGATGGTTGATCGTGATTACGCTTATGCTAAACAGTATGCTACATACAATGGAGAGCTTAAGGGTGTAACATGGCAGTCAACAGCTGGTTCAGTATTCTACAACAAAGCAATCGCAAAAGAAGTATTTGGTGCTGATGATCCTGAAACAGTACAGGCTAAGCTCGCTGACTGGGATACATTCTTCAAGACAGCTGAAGAGCTTAAGGCTAAGGGATACAAGATCACAAATGGTCCTGATGAAATCTACTATGCAATTATCAATGCTCATAAGGATCCATGGGTAGTTGTAGCTGATGATGGAACAGAAACACTTAAGCTTGACGATTCAGTTAAGACATTCATTGAAAATTATAAGAAACTCTATGATGGAGAATATACAAACGGCGGCACAATGTGGGACAACGATTGGGCTGGTAACCAGAAGGATGGCGGAAATGTACTTTGCTACTTCGCTTGCCCTTGGATGATCGGTGTTATGCAGGGTAACGGTGCTTCAAACGGAAGCTTCGGTGCTGTTGTAGGTCCTCAGGCATATTACTGGGGCGGTACATATGTATCAATCGGTAAGGATACTCCAAACCCAGCTCTTGCAGCATTCATCTGCTATGAACTTGCTTGCGATGATGATATGGGCGTAAAGATCACAAATAAGACTGGTGATGCAGTAGCTAACAAGAAAGCTAATGAAAGACTTGTAAATGGTGAAATCGCTGAAGATAACAACGGTGTTGCATTCCTCGGTGGACAGAACCCATATGCTACATGGGCTGCAGCTGGTGAAAATATTGATCAGTCAGCTTGCACATACTTCGATAAGAACTATGAAGTTATGATCAAGGCAGCTGCTCAGGGTTATGCTACAGGTACATATGCTACAGTAGATGACGCTATTAACTATATCTATTCACAGTCAGAAACAGAGCTTGGTATTTCAAAGGCTAAATAATTCCAGTAGGAATATAAAGTAAATAGTAATAAAAAAGTACACGCGTCAGCAAGTAATTGTTGATGCGTGTATTAGGATAGAGACCTTTTATGGGAGGAGGCTACATGTTGAAAAAAAGGAAGAACGTAGAACGTGGAAAATACGGAGTGATGTTTGTCCTTCCATTTTTTATCGTATTCGCAATTTTTCAGTTATATCCATTAATCTATACATTTTATAATTCATTCATCTATAGTGCTAAAAATGGTAGACACATGGTTGAGTCAAAGGGATTAGGAAACTTTACCAACTATGTATTTGGCTCTAAGGGTGGTGGAGAGATTTGGAAAGCACTTGGAGTTACAGTAGTTCTTTGGCTTCTTAACTTCATTCCACAGATCTTACTTTCACTTGTACTTGCTGCTTGGTTTACAGATATTAAGTACAAGATCAAAGGCGGCGGAATATGCAAGGTTATCATGTATATGCCTAACATTATCACAGCTGCTACAATCGCGGTTCTTTTCTACAGTTTATTCTCTGTAAGTGGACCAATTACACAGATTGCCCGACATTTAGGCTGGGTAGGAAAAGATGGTTACTTATATAAAGGATGGGCGTCACTTTTCATAGTTGCCTTCATTCAGTTCTGGATGTGGTATGGAAATACTATGATTGTTCTTTGCGCTGGTATCCTTGGTATCAATCCATCACTTTACGAGGCTGCTTCAGTTGATGGCGCTACATCAAAGGAACAGTTCTTCAAGATTACACTTCCACTTCTTAAACCTATTTTACAGTATACACTCGTTACATCAGCTATCGGTGGTCTTCAGATGTTCGATATTCCACAGCTCTTTAACGATGGTGGTCCTATTGTTAAGTTTGCTGGTCAGGAAGTATCATCTACAACTACTGTAATGATGCTTATCAAGAAATACGTTTCAACCGGCCCTGCACAGAATATGGGACGTGCCGCTGCATACTCAGTAGTTCTTTTCGTTGTTACACTTATTATTAGTTTAATATTCTATAAGGCAACAGCTGAAAAGAAAGATAATGGAAGAAAGTAGGTGTAATTGAATGGATAATGAGGTAAAAGGCTTTTCAAGTACAAAGCTTGTAAGAGTGATCGTTTGTATCATCCTTTGCTTTGTATCAATATTCCCATTCTACATTCTGATAATCAATTCAACACTTCAATCTTCAGATATTGTAGATGGTATTAAACTTATTCCAGGATCACACCTGGCAGAAAACTTTAAGAATCTTCTTAAAGCTGGCGCTAAGACCAGTGGCGTAAATGTACTTCAGGCTATGCTGAATTCACTTATCGTTACTGTTCCAGCAACAGCATTTCAGATTTACTTTGGATCACTTACTGCATATGCAGTTACAGCGTATAAATTCAAAGGTAGAGACACAGTATGGGCTTTCATCTATGCTATCATGATGATTCCAACACAGGTTTCAATCGTAGGATTTGTAAAGATTTGTACAATCACAAAGCTTTATGGAACATTCCTTCCACTTATCATTCCTGCGATCGCTGCACCAACAACAGTATATTTCATGAAGCAGTACATGGAGACTGGTCTTTCACTTGAAATTGTTGAAGCAGCAAGAATTGATGGTTCAGGAGAATTCAGAACATTTAATACTATCGTTCTTCCACTCCTTAAACCAGCCATGGCAACACAGGCAATCTTCGGATTCGTTGCTACATGGAATAACCTTTACACACCTTCAATCATTCTCGGTTCAGAAAGAAAGAAGATGACAATGCCTATGTACGTTGCTGCTCTTAAGGCTAACGACAAGGATAGAGACTGGGGACTTATCTATTGCGGTCTTTTCGTAACAGTACTTCCACTTCTCGTTGTATATTTCTTCCTTTCAAAATATATCATCGCCGGTGTTGCACTTGGTGGTGTAAAGGAATGATTATTCGAGATATTCTAAATATTTAAATTAAATATCAAGGTGTACATGCGGTAATGTGGGGATGCATTGTAGATAAATGTACACCTTGATTTGTTGTTAAAGATGAAACGAGTTATAATGAAATAGTTTTCATCTTACATTTACTTGGAAAATTCAGATTGGAGGACTGGCGTAATGACAGAAGAAGCTAGAGAAGAGAGTAGAGAGGCTCAGAATAGCTCAGAAAGAGAATTTTGGCTTAAAAGAGCTATGGATAAGCTGGGGATTTTCTTCGGACTTAATCTCTGCTTTATATTTACCAGTATTCCAATTTTTACTATTGGTGCTTCACTTTCAGCTCTTTATACAATGGCTATAAAGGTGCAGAAGGGTGAAGAAGAAACTATATGGGCAGGCTATAAAGCTGCATTTAAGAAAAACTTTAAACAGGCGACTCTGGCCTGGCTTATCATGTTATTTGTAGGGGTAGCTCTTTTTGGACAGATACTCTTAATAAATCTGGTACCAGGTGCAATTGCTAATTTTTATAAAGTTTTTATTGTAGTTGAGATGGTATTTGCCAGTTTCGAGATGGCATATCTTTTTCCATTGATTGCTAGATTTGAGAATTCTTTATATAACACATTTAAGAATGCTATTTTGATTTCAATTACAGACTTATGGAGTTTTATTAAGATTTTTCTTTCCTGGTTTGCACCTATATTTTTTTCCATCAGATATCCAATGATATTTGTATGTACATGGTGGGTATGGCTTGTATTTCTTATAGGAATGATCGCTTATTTTAATTCTTTAACAATAGTTAAAGTATTTGATAGAGTAAGTGATGTTAAGGAACAGGTTGCAACAGAAAAAGAGGAAAAGAAGAAAGAAAAAGAGAGACTTAATATGAAAAATCATGGGTCCATAGCGTCATACAATAAAATTGTTGAAGAATCCAGCAAGGATGATATGTCAAATTAAAGTTGTATGTAACTTTACTCCCATAAAGTTATATTTAGTCCTGTAAAGGACAGAGGCTGCATTTATATGCAGCCTCTTTGTGTAGGTAATGAGCCAAGGTCATAGCTGCGAAGCAGATATAAACTAAAAAACGCAAGACATCGTATTTATACGAAATGTCTTGCGTTTTTTTAGTTTATAGATATGCCGAAGGTATATCTATGACTTTGGCGAATACCCATCATCGAGTGACCATAGGTCACGAGATGTTGTAATAAAAAGAATAATTTGTGACCATAGGTCACGAGATGTAATAATAAAATATTTAAAAAATAAAAAAGTACTTTTTAAATATAGGAAGTATAATAAATTGTGGCGACTAATTGAACAATTTGACAATTTGCTTATTCCTGGGAGGCATTACGTTGAATATAACTATTAGAGAAAGATTTGAAAAAGAAGAACACGATTTCCTTTCGAAATATGCTGCATTTTCGGATGAATCAAAAGGAAGAGAATATCCTGAAGAAGAAAGTCCTATGAGGACGATGTTTCAAAGAGACAGAGACAGGATAATCCATAGTAAGTCATTTAGAAGACTTAAGCATAAAACTCAGGTCTTTCTTGCTCCTTATGGAGACCATTATAGAACAAGACTTACACATACACTTGAGGTCTCACAGATAGCACGCTCAATAGCAAAGGCTATAAGGGCAAATGAAGATCTTACCGAGGCCATCGCTTTAGGACATGACTTAGGTCACACTCCTTTTGGACATGCGGGCGAGAGAGCTCTTACGAAAGTAAGCGGCAGACCTTTCAGGCATAATGAGCAGAGTGTACGTGTTGTTGAGAAACTTGAAAATAATGGAAAAGGTCTTAATCTTACCTGGGAGGTTAGAAATGGCATTTTATGTCATAAGACATCCCTTGACCCTGCCACATTAGAAGGGGATATAGTTAGAATGTCTGATAAGATAGCCTATATCAATCATGATATTGATGATGGTATCAGAGCTGGAATCTTACAGGAGAAAGATCTGCCTCATGAACTTACCGATGTTTTAGGACACTCTACCAGAGACAGACTTAATAATATAATCCTTGATATTGTTGAAAATTCTCAGGACACTTCTAAAGTTACCATGACAGAAGAAGTCTCTTCGGCTCTCTTTAATTTAAGGCAGTATATGTTTGAAGAATTATATACAAATCAAAGAGCAAAGGGAGAAGAAGGAAAAGCCTGTGATATTATAGAGATGCTTTATAAACATTATTATGAGAACCCTCAGGATATGACTAAAGAATATGAAGACATGTTAAGTGAGGGGGAATCAAAAGAAACGGTAGTGTGCGATTACATTTCCGGAATGACTGATAATTATGCAGTCATGAAATATAGCGAATACTTCATACCTCAGGGGTGGGGTATGTTTTAGATAGTAGGGGGATAGTTTTTTGTATTACTCAGACGAAGTTATTGAAGACGTTCGTGCCAGAAATGACATTGTGGACGTTATCGGTCAGTATGTCAGTCTGAAAAAAGCAGGTAATTCATACAAATGTTGCTGTCCTTTCCATCACGAGAAGACTCCTTCATTTACAGTGAGTCGTTCAAAACAGATGTATCATTGTTTTGGATGTGGTGCGGGAGGAAATGTATTTACTTTTGTAATGCAATATGAGAATTTCTCATTTCCAGAAGCAGTTAAGTATCTTGCTGACAGAGCGGGGATAACTCTTCCGGAGATGGAGCTTTCTGACGCTGAAAAAAGGGAAGCAGGAAGAAAGGCACAGCTTAAGGAAGTAAATAAAGTTGCGGCGGCTTATTTCCATTATCTGCTGACAAGGACTGAAAGAGGAAAGATCGGTTTAAAATATTATAAAGAAACAAGACAGTTTACAGATGAGACAATAAATAATTTTGGCCTCGGATACGCTGATATTTATGCGGATGACCTTTATAAATATCTTAAATCAAAAGGTTATTCAGATAAGATAATAAGTGATGCAGGTCTGGTTGATATTGATGAGAAAAGAGGAGTGCATGATAAATTCTGGAACAGAGTTATCGTACCGATACTGGATATCAACGGCAAAGTTATTGCTTTCGGTGGAAGGGTACTTGGAGATGCAAAACCTAAGTATCTAAATACAAAGGAAACTGACATTTTTGATAAGAGTCATAATATCTTTGCCATGAATATAGCAAGGCGAAGCAGAAGAAGAGGTGTTATCCTTTGTGAAGGTTATATGGATGTTATATCCCAGCACCAGGCAGGATTTGATAATGCCATAGCATCCCTTGGAACTGCATTTACAATGGGGCAGGCCTCTCTTATCAAGAGATATACCAGTGAAGTTTATCTGGCTTATGACTCTGATGGCGCGGGACGCGCGGCTACCATGAAAGCTATAGGAATATTAAGAGAGATGAATCTTATGGAAAGAGTCATAGATCTCAGTCCTTATAAGGATCCGGATGAATTCCTAAAAAATATGGGAGCTGAAGCCTATGAGGAAAGAATAAAAAATGCTATTCCAGGCAGAATGTTTGAGATAGACCAGATTGCGGGTCAGTATAATATGAATGATCCGGAAGAAAAAACTTCATTTGTAAATAATACAGCTAAGCTTTTAGCAGGAATAGAAGATGTGTCCCAGAGAAGCAATTATCTTGATGCAGTAGCAAGAAAGTATATGCTTGACAGGGAACTTTTAAAACAGGTAGTGACCCGCTATGGAATGGCTGGAATTTCTTCTAAATCTGTAGCAGAAGAGAATATTGAAAAAGCTGCAGTTAAGGAAGAAAGAAAAGTTACAAAGAATAAAGATCCAAATCAAACCTCAGAGGAAATACTTCTTACGTGGTATGTTAACAGACCACAGCTGTTTACAAAACTGAAAGGAATTATAAGCCTTGAAGATTTTGTTGATGAAAAGGTTCATTTTATCGCACAGAAGATATTTGAACAACATGAGACAGACGGAGAGGTAAATCCAGCGAGAATAATAAATTGCTTTACAGATGCGGATGAACAGGCGGTGGCCGCCAGTATCATGAGCAATGAGTTTAATCAGCTGTCAGGTCCTGAGGAGGAAAGTAAAGCTCTTACGGATATTGTTAAAAGGGTAAAGACAGCATCGATAGATTACAGACTTAAAATGCCAGGTGCGGATTTTATAGGACTTGCAAGAGAAAAAAATGGCATACAAAAAATAAAGATAACACTATAAGGATGGTATGTGAAAATGGCAACCAAGAAAAAAGTAACTGAAGAAGTAGCTGAAGTTAAGGATAAAGAAGTTAAAAAGCCAGCAGCTAAAAAGCCAGTGGCAAAAAAAGAAGAAAAAGAAACAAAGAAGCCAGCAGCAAAAAAGACTGCGAAAACAGAAGAGGAAAAGACTCAGACAAAGAAGACAACCAAAAAGACTGCTGAAGAAGTGGTTGAGAAGGCTCAGGCCAAAAAGACTGTTAAAGCTACAAAGAAGGCAACAGTTAAAGAAGATACAATCGGTGATGTATTAAAGAAGGCGGAAGCAAATGCATCAGATCTTACTGATGAAGATAAGCAGAGAATCCTCATGGAGAAGATCAACCAGCTGGTTTCAACTGCGAAAAAGAATAAGAATGTTATCATGGATTCAGATATCGTAGATACATTTGGAGAATATAATTACCTTCTTGATGCAGACACAATGGGTAAGATTCTTTCATTCTTTGATGAGAAGAAGATAGACGTTCTTACTATCAAGCCGGATGAAGATGAGGATCTTCCAGATCTTGATGATGAAGATGATGATTTTGAAGCAGATGACGATGAAGATATTGATGTAGAAAAGCTTGATCTTACAGTTCCTGATGGTATCAACATCGAGGATCCTGTTCGTATGTACCTTAAGGAGATTGGTAAAGTTCAGCTCCTTCTTGCAGACGACGAGATCAAACTTGCTGCAGCTATGGAAAATAAAGACATTGCTGAAGCACTTATGAAGGATTTCTTCGTAGATGATGATCCAAACCGTGTCATTACTGCAGAAGTGCTTGCTGAGTTCTATAAGTTAGCTCCAAATGCATCTCAGGAAGAGATCGATCTTTACGAAAGTGAAAAAGAAAATAAATATAATACATTTGTTGGCAAGAAGAAGAGCGATATGAAGAGAATCATTGCAGGTGGTGAAGCTGCCAAGCAGAGACTTGCAGAAGCTAACCTTCGTCTCGTAGTAAGTATTGCCAAGAGATATGTAGGACGTGGAATGCTCTTCCTTGATCTTATTCAGGAAGGTAACCTTGGTCTTATTAAAGCTGTAGAAAAGTTTGATTATAGAAAGGGTTATAAGTTCTCAACATATGCAACTTGGTGGATAAGACAGGCTATCACAAGAGCTATCGCTGACCAGGCAAGAACTATCAGAATCCCTGTTCATATGGTTGAAACAATTAATAAACTTATCAGAGTTTCAAGACAGCTTCTTCAGGATCTTGGACGTGAGCCAGCTCCAGATGAAATTGCCAAAAAGATGGAAATCCCAGAAGAAAGAGTTCGTGAAATCTTAAAAATCTCACAGGAGCCAGTATCTCTTGAAACACCTATCGGTGAAGAGGAAGACAGCCATTTAGGAGATTTCATTCAGGATGATAATGTACCAGTTCCATCAGATGCTGCTGCATTTACACTTCTTAAGGAACAGTTAAATGATGTCCTTTATACTCTTACAGATCGTGAGCAGAAGGTTCTTCGTTTAAGATTCGGTCTTGATGACGGAAGAGCAAGAACACTTGAAGAAGTAGGTAAGGAGTTCTCTGTAACTCGTGAACGTATCAGACAGATTGAGGCTAAGGCGTTAAGAAAGTTAAGACATCCTAGCCGCAGCCGTAAGCTTAAGGAGTTCCTTGAATAATGCAGGAAATATCAATCAGATTAAAAATGATAGCTGATTTAGTCACACCCGGTGCCCGCGTTGCGGACATTGGGTGTGACCATGCTTATACGGATATTTATCTGGCTTCTAAAGGGGAGGTTAAATCCATTATCGCTATGGATTTAAGAAAAGGACCTTTAGAAAAAGCAAAAGAAAACGTAGCATTAGCTGGGTTTAGTGATATCATAGAATTAAGATTATCTGACGGCTTTGAAAAGCTAAACAAAGGAGAAACAGATACAGCTATCATTTCAGGAATGGGTGGTAGACTTATAACATCCATAATAGAAAAGGGTGAAGCTGTATTTACTGAGGGGTATAGACTTATTTTAAGTCCGCAGACCGAGCCGGATATATTAAGAAATTATCTTGTCAATGCAGGTTTTGTTATAGAAGATGAAGATATGTGCTTTGATGAAGGCAAATATTACGTAGCAATAATAGCAAGATATACCGGTAAAGAATGTGAAGTAAAACTGACGGAACAGGAAGCTTTATATGGACCTGTCCTTATAAACAATAAAAACAAAGTGCTTTTGGAATTTCTTGAACTTGAGATTAGAAAAAGAGTTAAAGTCATTGAAGATCTAAGCAAACGTTTATCAGATAGTCCTGAAAAAGATAATCCGTGCTTTGATGAAAAGAAAATATCTATGAACAAAAGAATAGATTTATTAAAAGGAGAAATCGTGTCAATAAGACGCATTTTCTAGGAGGTGGGGTTTAATTGGAGAAGAATATAATGGAATGCACCGTGTTATACGGTGATAAGAAAAAGAAAGTAGTCATCGAACGAAACTGCAATCTGAAAAGTATCGTTGAGGCTACAGTTGGGAAAAATGACAGGCTTTACGTTGCTGCATTTGTGGATGGAAAATTAAAGGAATTAAATGCAGATGTCAGTGAGTGCGAGGAAGTCAGACTTGTTGAAGTGACTTCTGTCATTGGTAATGACCTTTATAAAAGAAGTTTGCAGCTTCTGATGCTGAAGGCGATACATGATGTAATGATAGATGATTCGGATTATGTTACAAGGGTTATGTATTCTCTTGGAAGAGGTTTTTTCTGCAAGATTATTAAAGAGAATTTTGAAATCACAGAGGATTTTTTATCAAAAGTTAAAAATAGAATGACAGAACTGGTAAAGGAAGATATTCCTTTCAGGAAATTAGTCATTTCAACTCAGGATGCTATTAAGCAGTTTGAGGAAAGAGGGCTTCAGGAGAAAGCAGCGCTTTTTAAGTATAGACGAGTATCTAAGGCAAATTTATATGCCATTGATGATTATCTTGATTATTATTATGGTTATATGGTGCCTTCCACAGGCTATCTTACAGCATTTGACCTTCTTAGTTATGAAGATGGATTTGTGCTGGTAGTACCTAAGAGACTTACCCTTGATATGAACTTTACATATCATGCACCAGCAAAGCTTTATCAGACCTTAAGAGAAGCAGAAGACTGGGGAAGAGCATTGGGTATCAGTGGTGTAGGCCAGATGAATAATCTTATAACCGAAGGAAAATCTAATCAGGTGATCCTTGTACAGGAAGCTTTGATGGAAAAGAAGATAGCTGATATTGCTGAAAAGATTAAAAATGAAGGAAGAAAGGTAGTGCTTATTGCAGGACCATCCTCATCAGGAAAGACTACATTTTCTATGAGACTTTCTGTTCAGCTGGCAGCTCATGGACTTAGACCACATCCTATTTCCATGGACAATTTCTTTAAAGAAAGAGTGGATACACCGAGGGATGAAAATGGACAGTATGATTTTGAGTCCATAAGAGCTATGGATATGGGGCTTTTCAATGACGATATGAGAAGACTTATCCAGGGTGAAGAAGTTGACATGCCAGAGTTTGATTTTATTCAGGGAAAGAAAATCTTCAAGGGAAATATGATGAAAATGAAAGAGGGAGATGTACTTGTTGTTGAAGGAATACATGCCCTTAATCCAGTATCTTCAGAAAGTCTACCTAAGGATAAGATCTTTAAAGTATATATAAGCGCATTGCAACAGCTTAATATTGATGAACATAATAGAATATCAACCACAGATACAAGACTCTTAAGACGTATCGTAAGAGATGCAAGAACAAGGGGAAATGATGCAAGAAAGACTATCAGTATGTGGGAGTCAGTAAGGCGTGGTGAAGAAAAGAATATATTTCCTTATCAGGAAGAGGCTGATGTTATGTTTAATTCGGCCCTTCTTTATGAATTATCAGCTATAAAACAGTATGTGGAGCCGCTTCTTTTCTGTGTTCCTCAGGATTGTAGTGAATATTATGAGGCTAAGCGTCTTTTAAAATTCCTGGATTATTTCCTTGGAATTGATGTAAGCCTTGTGCCACAGAATTCACTTATGAGAGAGTTTATAGGTGGAGGATGCTTTGGAATATAGGTCAGATAGACAGAGTAAAAAAATAAGATTCTGCTGGTATGTAGGAAATTGAAAGCATACTTTGACCTTATAAATATATTGTGATATTATAAACATTCGAGTAGGATAGATGATCGCGGCTGGAATTATTCCAGGTGAGGAAAGTCCGGGCTTCGTAGGGCAGGATGCCGGATAACGTCCGGTGGAGGTGACTCCCAGGAAAGTGCAACAGAAAACATACCGCCAGTCTTTGACTGGTAAGGGCGAAAAGGTGAGGTAAGAGCTCACCGCTTGTCTGGTAACAGACAGGGCATTGTAAACCCCATTCGAAGCAAGACCAAGATGAAGCTATATGGCTGCCCGTCATGCTTCAAGGTAGGTCGCTTGAACTCTGTGGCAACACAGAGTCTAGATAGATGATCATCCACGACATAACCCGGCTTACAGTCCTACTCTATAAAAAAGAGCATGCGTGGCATGCTCTTTTTAAAATTAAAAAGGGGAGAGGTAAAATGAAAAACAAAAAAATGCTTTGGGTATAAGCGCGCTGGTTATATTTTTTATTTTTATTCTGTTACAAGGATATTCCGTGGCGTATTTTATTGTGAACAGTCATAACGTCTATAAATATGTATCAAAAGAAGTGACTTTTAGCTATATTATGCTTGGAATTATGCAGATCTTATATATGGTAGTTCTTATAACGTGGTTTGTATTCTTTATTTATGAAAGAAAAATATCCAGAATACCACTAATAATTACATTTGGTTATTATGTTTTTAGAATAATAGATAATTTAATAATACATAAAATAACAATGGGTTATTATGCAAAAAAAGGTTTTCTTAAAGAAGTATATAAAGATAGTTGGTTAAAAGATAACTGGAATGTCTATATATTATGCTACGATTAGGATCACCTGTTTTTTGTCTATAGTATTATTTATGCTCTATCTCCTAAAAGATGACCTGTTTTATAAAAAAAGTTTGGAGCAAGTTCAGAAGGGTGGACATTAAAAGATATTGCTAAAAAGTCTGCCCCCACCAGCAAAAAGTATAGAAAGAACGAATTTCAAAAAGTTGGCTATACCCAGCCAAAATATAATAAAGGACGCGAAAGAATTCCTCCAAAGGGCTAAATTTACCGCTGGAGGAATTACTTGAGCGTCCATTATATTTTTGCGTTTGTCCTTCTATATTTTGGGTGGCCATTTGTTTACATCTCCCTCTTTTTTGCGCTATAATATAACTTGTCATTTTGTGTGATAAAATGCCTTTCGCACAGGCATTCAGGGGATGAAAGGAGAAGATTATGGACGCTATCGAGTGCATTAAATCAAGAAGGAGTATTAGACGTTACACAGAGGAGTTAGTAGATCATGAGACTATTGAAAAGATCATTGATCTAGCAAGATTTGCTCCATCATGGAAGAATTCACAGACTGCAAGATATATCATTGTTGAAGATAAGGAAAAGATAAACAAGATTGCAGCTGAAGCATGCCTTAACTTTGAAGGCAATATGAAGACATTAGAAAAGGCAAATCAACTTCTTGTTCTTTGTTCAAAGAAAAATAGAAGCGGATATGAGAGAGATGGATCATTTACAACATCTAAGGGCAGCAGCTGGGAAATGTTTGATGCAGGAATTGCAGCTCAGACTTTTTCACTTGCAGCAAATGTGTATGGAGTTGGTTCAGTAATGATGGGAATCTTTGATGAAGATAAGGTTAAGAAAATTCTTGAAATACCTGAGGATTTAAATGTATCCTGCCTTCTTTCATTTGGATATCCTAAGTTCATTCCAGATCCAGTACCAAGAAAAGAAGTAAGCGACCTTCTCTTTTTTCAGTAAAAGATAAGAAAAGGAAATAAATTGTTTTGAAGAAACTATTCATAGCCGAAAAGCCATCCGTTGCCCAGCAGTTTGCAGCTGCATTGGGCGTCAGTGGAGGCAGAAAAGACGGCTACATAGAACAGGGAGATATCATAGTGACCTGGTGCGTAGGACACCTTGTTACTATGTCTTATCCTGATGCATATAATGAAAACTTAAAAAAATGGAGCTTTGATACGATTCCATTTATACCTGATGATTATAAGTATGAGGTTATACAGGCAGTAAAAAAGCAGTTTAATATTGTAAAAGATCTCCTTAATAGAGACGATGTAGCAACCATTTATGTATGCACCGACTCGGGACGTGAAGGAGAATATATATATAGACTGGTTGATATGATGGCCAAGGTACCTGATACTAAGGATAAAAGAAGAGTCTGGATCGATTCCCAGACTGATGAAGAAATAAGACGAGGAATAGAGGAAGCAAAGCCGGAGAAAGAATATGATAATCTTTCAGATGCAGCATATCTAAGAGCAAAAGAAGATTATCTTATGGGTATAAATTTCTCAAGAGCCTTATCCCTTAAATATTCCTATGTTGTTAAGAACTATCTGGGACTTGATAAGTGTGTCATCGCAGTAGGACGTGTTATGACCTGCGTACTGGGAATGATAGTAAGAAGGGAAAGGGAAATAAGAGAGTTCACTCCAACACCTTTCTACAGGATAGTGGCAAAGGTTGGAAAAAAGATTGAAGAGGCTGATAACCAGTCGCTTTTTGAAGCAGAATGGCGTGCCATAGAAGGAAGCCGTTTCTTTAACAGTCCAATCCTTTATAAGGAAAATGGCTTTAAGAAAAAAGAAGATGCTGATAATCTTTTGAATTTCTTAAATGAGCCAGTCCCTGTAACTCTTAAGATTGAAAAAATAGAAAAGAAGAAGGAAAAGAAAAATCCTCCACTTCTTTATAATCTGGCTGAATTACAGAATGACTGCTCAAAGATATTTAAGATAAACCCATCTCAGACTTTGGATATTGTCCAGGAACTCTATGAAAAAAAGTTAGTTACTTATCCAAGAACAGATGCCAGAGTTTTATCTACTGCTGTAAGTAAAGTCATTGATTCAAATATCAGAGGACTTACCAGATATGAAAAGTTAGCTCCATTTGCAGAACATATCTTAAAGCTTGGCGGATATAAAAATGTTGCCAAGTCAAAATATGTAAATGACAAGCTGATAACGGACCACTATGCCATAATTCCAACAGGGCAGGGACTTTCGGCTCTTAACTCACTTACTCCTGTAAAGGCGGGGGTATATGAACTTATTGCCAGAAGGTTTCTTTCAATTTTCTATCCTGCAGCAGAATATGAGAAAGCTACAGTTCAGTTAGAAAGAAATGAGGAACATTTCTTTGCAAACTTAAGAGCCCTTGTAAAGCCTGGATATCTTATGATAGCAGATAAGAATTTTGCTAAAAAGCAGGCAGAGAAAGAGGCGAGAAAGGCTGGGAATGTGTCCGGAGACAATGCTTTGAATGAAGAGGCTGTGTCTCAGGATAATTCTGAGGACGATAATGCAAAGTATGACCCAGAGGAAGCTCTTAAATATATCCAGAACCTTAGAAAAGGAAGTGTTCTTAGCTGTAATGGCTTTGAAATAAAGGAAGGAGAAACATCAGCGCCGAAGAGATATACTTCAGGTACCCTTATCCTTGCTATGGAAAATGCCGGACAGCTTATTGAGGATGATGACTTAAGAGAACAGATAAAGGGCAGCGGTATTGGAACATCAGCTACAAGAGATGCAATTATCAGTAAGCTGGTAAATAATAAATACATAGCTCTTAATTCCAAGACACAGGTTGTTACACCAACCTTCCTTGGTGAGATAATAAATGACGTAGTAACTTATTCTATAAATGGACTGCTCAGAGCGGATCTTACTGCCAGCTGGGAGAAAGGTCTGACAGGAGTTGCGGAAGGTAACATTTCCAGTGATGAGTATTCATCGAAAATGGGAGATTATGTCATTAAATATACCAATTTCGTAAAAGGCATAAGGAATCAGAATCAGATGACCCAGGTATTTGATAAGGTTAAGCCATTTTATGAAAAGGAATTAAAAAAAGAAAATAAAGAAAGTAATAAAAAGAAGGTTAAATCATGAGTCACGTAGATGAAGTAAAAATTAGCAGTTTATATGACCTTAGCCATACAATGGCAGCTAAGGAATTAGAGGGACTTACATATCCATGGGAAATGCTTCCTCTTATCAAGGATACTATCTTAAAGATTGGAGCAACTCTTGGAGATGATTATATCAGGCGCGGGGAGGATGTATGGATCCATAAGACAGCAACTGTATTTGACAGTGCTTATATCAATGGACCAGCTATAATCGGCGCTAATACTGAGGTTAGACAGTGTGCATTTATAAGAGGCAATGCTCTTATCGGCGAAAACTGTGTTATCGGAAATTCAACAGAATTAAAAAATGTTATCATTTTTGATAATGTTCAGGTTCCACATTATAATTATGTGGGAGATTCAATCCTTGGCTATAAGTCACATATGGGAGCCGGATCTATCACATCTAATGTTAAGTCAGATAAGACTCTTGTAGTGGTTAAAGGATATGATGAGTATTCAGATATCGCTATTGAAACAGGACTTAAGAAGTTTGGAGCAATGCTCGGCGACCATGTAGAAGTTGGTTGTAATTCAGTTCTTAATCCAGGATCAGTCATCGGTCGTAACACTAATATCTATCCACTTTCACCTGTTAGAGGTTTTGTTCCTGCTAACAGCATTGTAAAAACAGGAAATGTAATAGTAGAAAAAAAGAATGACTAATTATTATTCAGCTTGCAAGCTCTGTCCTAGGAAATGTTCCGTGGACAGGGCTCAAGGTAAAACAGGTTTTTGTAAAATGCCGGCAGAGATCCATATTGCAAGAGCATCTCTTCATATGTGGGAGGAGCCATGCATTTCTGGAAAGGAAGGTTCCGGCACTATATTTTTTACAGGATGTTCCATGGGATGCGTATTTTGTCAGAACTATGACATTTCTCATGAAAAGTCAGGACTTCCTATTGATGAAAAAAGGCTTATAGAAATCTTTTATGAATTAAAAGAAAAGGGAGCCAATAATATAAATCTGGTAACAGTGGATATTTATATCCCTACAGTTGCCGACGCGATAAGACAGGCTAAGGATGAAGGATTTTGCCTGCCTTTTGTTTTAAATACAAGTTCTTATATTGAAGCAGATACGCTTAAAATGTTAGAAGGACTAATTGATATCTATCTTCCGGACTTTAAATATATAAGATCTTTAGATTCGAAAAAATATGCCCTGGCCCCGGATTATCCTGAGGTGGCAAAGCTTGCCATAGCAGAAATGGTGCGGCAGATAAATACAGCCGGGGGCGTGGCATTTGACGATAGAAATATGATGAAGCGAGGCGTGATAGTAAGACATTTACTTATGCCGGGAAAGCTTCTTTCTGCAAAAATGATAATTAAATATCTCTATGAAACTTATGGAGATAGTATTTATATATCACTTATGAACCAATATACTCCACTGACAAAACATTTAAAGGATTTCCCTGAACTTAGCCATAATGTATCTGAAAGGGAATATGATGAATTAGTGGATTATGCCTATGATCTGGGAGTTAGAAATGGCTTTATCCAGGAAGGCGGCACAGTAAGTGAAAGTTTTATACCAGAATTTGATTTTGAGGGAGTATTAAAAGATGGAAAAAAGAAATAAATGTCCACTTGTTAAAAAATGTGGCGGATGTAATTTATGTGGAGAGACATATGAAGAATATTTAAAGAAAAAAGAAGATGAATTAAATTCACTTTTAGGAGAATACACATCAGATCTTTATGATCCTCATATCAGAGTACTGGGGATGAAGGATCCATATCATTATAGACATAAGGTAACAGCTGCATTTTCATATAAAAAGGGAGAGATAATCTCTGGAATTTATGAAAAGAACAGTCACAGGGTATTAAAGAGTGACAGCTGCTTTATTGAAAATGAAACTGCGGATAAGATCATCGTTACTATCAGAAGCCTTTTAAAGTCTTTTAAGATCAAGGTTTATGATGAGGATACAGGATATGGACTTCTTAGATATGTAATGGTAAGAGTTGGCAAGGCAACAGGACAGGTAATGGTAATCCTTGTTGTATCTGATCCGGTTTTTCCTTCAAAGAATAATTTTGTTAAGGAACTTGTGAAACGTCATCCTGAGATCACAACAGTTATCCTTAATGTAAATTCCAGAACTGACAGTATGGTCCTTGGAGAAAGAAATATCAAATTATATGGCCCGGGAAAGATTGAGGATAGTCTTTGTAATGTAAGATATAACATTTCACCTCAGGCATTCTTTCAGGTTAATCCTGAAATGACAGAGAAAATCTATAGAACAGCTATAGATTTTGCCAAGCTAAAGAAGACTGACAAGGTGATCGATGCATATTGCGGTATCGGGACCATTGCCCTTACTGCTTCTTCTCATGTTGAGGAAGTTACAGGGGTTGAATTAAATCATGACGCTATTGAAGATGCTATAGAAAATTCATATAAGAACCGTATCAAAAACGTGCGCTTTATTGCCGGAGATGCCGGAGATTTCATGCAGGAAGCAGCGGCTCAGGGCGTTAAGGCAGACGTGGTATTTATGGACCCTCCAAGAACAGGAAGCACCATAGAGTTTATCAATGCAATATTTGCCATGGAACCATCAAGGGTAGTATATGTTTCATGCAATCCTGAAACCTTGAAGAGAGATTTAAAACAGCTTACCAAGAAGTATAAAGTAAAGCGAATCATGGGATTCGACCAGTTCCCATGGACAGAACATTTAGAAACCTGCCTTTTACTCGAACGACTTTGAAATGCGAAGGAACAGAGTTGATTCCAGAAATATTTGCAAAGCACAAGAGAGTTATAAACATTATCTTGAAAAAGTAAGAGCGGAGTTGAAAGCAAGGCTATGATCATATTGATAACAGGTGCATCTCACGCAGGAAAAACAGTCCTGGCACAGAGGATGCTTGAAAAGTATAAATATCCGTACCTTTCCATAGATCATTTGAAAATGGGATTGATACGGAGTGGTAATACTGAACTTACACCGGAAGATGATGAAGAACTTGTCGGGTATCTCTGGCCTATCGTTCGTGAGATGATAAAGACGGCAATAGAAAACAGGCAGAACCTTATTGTAGAGGGATGCTATGTACCGTTTGACTGGAGACGGGAGTTCGATGAGAAGTATTTACAGTCAATCAGATTTATCTGTCTGGCTATGTCAGATGAGTACATAGAGGCTCATTTTGATGAGATAAAAGAGCATGGATCTGATATTGAGGCACGACTGGATGATTCATATTGTACTGTTGATCAGCTGAAAGAGGGCAACCATCAGATTATTGAGGGATTTCAGCAAACAGGAGAAAAGATTACTTTGATCAAAGTCGATTACGAAGAAACAATAAGAACAATCTTGGATTAAAAACACAATTTGCATATAACTTGGGAGGAGCTTTGGGATGAAAGAAAATATCGTACAGAAGCTTACATCAAAAGATGATAAATATGCCTGTGCCTTTACTGATAGAATTGTTGCAGAAAGCCATGATACAGATGAATGGTATGAATACTTTGAGGATGTTGCTTCGTTGCTCGACCATCCAAAGTCATTGGTAAGAAATCGAGCTTTGTATATCCTTGCGGCAAATGCACAGTGGGATGAAGAAAACCGGTTCGATCTCATCCTTCCGGATTATCTGAAACACATCACCGATGAAAAGCCCATCACCGCCCGACAATGCGTGAAGG
>DFFQ01000159.1 GCA_002371025.1 Lachnospiraceae bacterium UBA3772
TTTAAATATGAAGATATAAAGGAATTTTATCCAAATGTAACAGCCTTTTATGCTTTTGTGGATCGTGCTTCAAAGCGTGGTGAGCTTAAACAAATAAAAAGAGGATTATATGCTCTAGTAAATCCATCTACTGGAAATATCTTTGCAACAAAATTCCAAATCGCAAGCCATCTATTCGATGATGCCTATTTTTCATATCATGAGGCTCTAGAATATTATGGGTTAGCTAATCAATGTTTTGTTTCGTATTTCACTTATTTAACACATGTATATGTTAATGATCTAGATTTTGGAGACGTAATATATCATTCAAAAAAAAGTGGATATGATTTAGAAATACTTAACCGCATAAAAGAAGAGGGCGTTCGCGTTGTTTCTTTAGAACGCGCAATAGTGGATTCAATCGATTCTCCTTCTCTTGCGGGTGGTCTTGAAGAAGTAGAATACGCTCTTAGTGATTGCCCCAAACTTAATATTGATAAGGTAGAGATGCTATTAAAACATTATGATAAATCATTCTTATATCAGAAAGTTGGATACTTATTTGAAAAATACTTCGGGAAAGAAATACCAGAATCGTTTTATAAACTATGTTTATCTAAGATAGGTAAAAAGATTAATTATCTTGAATCTCATGTTGGTCACTCTAAATTAATCCATAAGTGGAAATTAATGGTGCCATTAGAAAGAAGCATGCCAGATGAATTAATCTAGACAATATCTTGAAGCGGTGAACAAATAGTTCATCCATGATTATTGGGCACAAATCAATTACTGATATGGGATCTAACTTCGGTTGGATCCTTTTTTATTAACTATATTAAATGTCTTCAGTTGTAACAGTATAACTACTCTAGTATTATCACATTTCTTGGATTTAATTCTAGCCAAAAATGGGATTTATTTTAATCCATTTCTGGGATTTTATATTAGTTTGTGTACCTAAAATTGCAAAAACGATATATTTTAGTATATTGAATTGATAAAAATTAGTACACAAAGCATGCTCTAAGCATGAATAGAAACATTTATCATGGAAGTATACCAATTTTGTTTGTTCTTTCGTTGATATCTAGATTCAAACTTTGTATAGTCTAATCGAAAAAAATGCAAGTTCTTGCAAAAAAGGAGAATATGTTAGAGGTTTATATTGCTATGCAATACATTTTTGAAATCATTATTAGCTAAATGAAAAATAGTGAAAAAATAGTGAAATAATAATGAAAAGATTTGGGCACGAGCTTGAAATAAGCACAAACTTCATTTGTTTTACTTTCATCCCATCATTTATGAAGATCACTCATCTATGTTAAGATGTAGATAATGAAAAGAAACCTCTCTTTCCTACTTAGTCTCTTTCTTTTGTTTTCGTGTGCAAAAAATGTCACAGAAAAAACATTTGTCGTCACATGGTTAAACGATGATCAATCCGTGTTAGAGATTGATCAAGATGTCAATGAAGGAACTCTTCCATCATATGATGGAGATGTTCCAACAAAAGAAAGTGATGATGTTTATGACTATACCTTCTTAGGTTGGGATAAAACGATCGAAGCAGTTAAAGAAGATATCACTTATACTGCGACATATTCATCAATTGAAAGAAAAGGTTCCATTTCTTTATCTCATCAAAGTGGATTTTATGATGAACCTTTCTTTCTAACGATGAATACGTCGAAAGGTTTTGATATCTATTACACCTTGGATAACTCTGATCCAGATGAATCATCCACGAAATATGTTTCTCCAATAAAAATAGAAGATGTCTCTAGTCAACCGAATAACTACTCCATTAAAGAAAACATCTCTTCTTTAGATGTCTATTATCCAAGTAGTTTAGTTGATAAATGCACTCTTTTAAAAGTGGTCGCGATTAACCGTCTCACACACAAAAAGAGTGACATTTATCAATATAACTACTTTGTTGGATACCAAAATAAAGTTGGTTATAGCTCTTTACCTATAATCACGATGAATATCAATGATGATGACCTTTTTGATTATGATAAAGGCATATACGTCACTGGACGCATCTATGATGAATCAGTTCATGAAGGCTATCCAGAGACGTATAATGCCAATTATCATCAAAAAGGAAGAAGTTGGGAAAGATTGTCTAATTTCAAATATTTTGATGAAAATAAAAACCTCGAATTTGAACAATCCATTGGAGTAAGAATTCATGGAGGATGGTCGAGAGCCTTTAATCAAAAATCATTCAATCTCTACGCTAGAAAAGAATATGATGGAAACTCAACATTTAAGAAAGCCTTCTTTCACGATATTCACGCGCATTCATTAATGCTTAGAAGCGGTGGATATCGTGATACATCAATCACTAAACTTCGTGATTCTTTGAATATGGAATTATCCCAAGGTGAATCATTCGATATTCAAAGAAGCACTCCAGTCATTCTCTTCTTAAATGGAGAATACTGGGGAATATATCAACTTCAAGAAAGATATTCTGATAATTATGTTAAAGAACATCATCTTGATGTTGATAAGAAGAATATCTTAATCATTAAGAATGATGAAGTTGATGAAGGAAGTAGTGAAGACTTTCATTACTATGAAGAACTACAATCCTTCTTCCAAAATAACTCCTTTAGTTTAGATGAAGCATATGAAGAGGTATCAAATTATATTGATATCGATGAATTTGCTTCATATATGTCCACAGAACTTTATGTTGGTAACATTGATTGGCCAGGAAACAATGTCCGGTTATGGAAAGATGTCTCAAAATCAACATCGAAGTGGCATTTCATGATGTATGACACCGATGATAGTAGTGCAATCCACTCTAAATGCCACGTCGATGTTGATCCATTCCTCGCTTCAAGTCACTGGAAGAGTGGTCCTTTAGAGAGTTCATGTATCTTAGGGTTAATGTTATCAAAACTCATTGAGAACGAATCATTTAGAAACCTCTTTAAAGGAGTATTCTCTCGTATCGGAAGTAATAACTTCTCACCTACCAGAGTGAACGCATATCTTAATTCCAAGCAAGCTTTATTAAGAACTCCGATGGTGCGTTCTTA
>DFFQ01000096.1 GCA_002371025.1 Lachnospiraceae bacterium UBA3772
AGCACCATTTGCAATAATCCTCATTTATTGATCCGTCCTCATTTCTTCCCATGATTTCATCCTCCAGCGGCATTCCGCAGCACTGGCAAATGAGTTTATGAGGCAGCCCCAACAGCGTGTTGATTGAAACATTATACAGTTTTGAAAGCTGTTTCAATGTTTCTGTATTTGGTACGGTTTCGCCATTTTCCCAACGTGAAACCGCCTGCCTTGTAACGAAGACTTTCTCCGCCAACTCATCCTGCGACAGACCATTTTTAGTCCTAAGGTTATATAAAATACTTTTTGTTTCCATATTGTCCCTCCTGTACTTTGCCGATGTTTTTTCATTTTTGATGCATTTCTTTACTGATGGTTCTACATTCCTGATGTTTTTGATCAGCATCTTATGCATTAGATATATTTTAATATGGGCAGAGTTTTTATGCACGCAACCAGCTGTTGCCCCTTTGTTTTTCTCAAAAATTCAATCGCCGGCTGGAGTATTTATACATATACGCAGCTGTTATCTCAGCTATAATATGAGAATTCATGGCGTGGCATTCATGTTGCGAATGAAGTGGCATTCTCGTTGCGAATGGCGTGGCATTCTCGTTGCAGCTGACGTGGCATTCTCGTTGCAGCTGACGTGGCATATAAAGGCAGGCGTAAATCATACGCCTGCCTCTTAATTTTTAGTAATATTCTCTTATCAATGGTTCAGAATCAACATATTCATCAGATATAGCCTTCACTTCAAAAACAGGCTCAACTGACATACCGGCCAGAGCCATTTCATAGATATCTCTTGTGAATCCATGTTTTTCAACGAAAGATTTAAACACCTTTTTATGATTTTCAATAAAATCATAGTCAGCAAGTCTGTCAGGGTCATTCATGACTTCATAAAATTTATCCTTTTTTTCCAAAATTTCTTTTTTCCAGTAATCGCAAATGTATCCGCCCCACACAGATACTATATTCATAAATTCATGAATATTTCTTGCGACGAAACCACACTCGCCTTCTGTTCCGATATAAGCAATCATTTTGTCATCTATAAGAACCCATAAAGCGCCGCTTCCATCACGGGCAAATGGCTTTAAATTCGTATAACTTGAATCTCCAGGCCCCATCAGATCATCCAGCCAGACCTCATCATCTTCAAAATCCTTAACTGCGTCTTCATCATAGATTTCGATATCACAGTCATAAAAAACATCATTTAATTCCTCGTTGCTGTAAATCTCTCGAAGATACATTTTCACGTCTTCAGGAAGGTTTGTCTTATCGTATAACATTTTAATCCTCCAATATTTTCATATTGAGTGTGTACACCCTGCATCTATTTTATTATAAGTCGATCATCAGGCACAACAAAAACTGTCATAAAAATGGACCATAGTCCCGGGGGCTATGGTCCATTTTTATGTTAACCTATAGTATCATTTCCATACCTATATTTTTAGGCTTAAGACCCATTTTCTCATAGAATTTCATAGCTCCTGGATTGCAGGTCCATACATTTAAATTGATATTATAGCAGCAATTTTCTTTTGCAAATTGAACCACTGCCTCATATAAAGTCTTACCAACTGACATTCCTCTGCTGCTTTCATCAATACAGATATCATCAATATAAAGGGTTTTAACATCTGTGAAAACAGCGTCATCCTTGAGCTGTTTAAAAATGGTAAATGCATGTCCTAAAACCTGATCAGCTTCATTTACGCATACAAAAACAGGTCTACTGTCATCCTTTAAAATCTCCTCTAACTGCTCTTCGTTATATTTAGTTGCCGGACCTTTAAATAAATCCGGTCTTCCATTATGATGCACCATATCCACCTGAACCAAAAGGTCCATGATCTTTGGTATATCTTTATTTTCTGCTCTTCTGACTTTATTCATTTTTATCTCCCAAACTAAAATTCAATCCCAAAATGAGCCATAGTCCCGGGGGCTATGGTCCATTTTTATGTTAACCTATAGGTATCGTACCTCTAATTTACGCTTTTTGCTGTTGCTAAATGACCACGCCTGAGCGCCATCACGGGATCCTATAATAAAATGTTTCCCAGATGCTTCTACAAAAGCGGTTTCATTTTCTAGTGCCAGTCCATCGTACTTAGTGTCAGTAATCATGCTATCAAATGTCTCTCGCCCTTCTTCATTGTAATGAGGGCAAAAGCAATATGGAAAAAATCCCAGCATTCCTTTTGCGATGCCATACTTTATCCCTTTCACATCTGGGATACCGCACTCCCTCACATCCGCATCCGCCATATTGCACACGCTCTCGTTCACGTCTGCGATACTATCCTCGCTCTCATCCACAGCCTCGATACTGTCCTCACTCTCATCCACGTCCGTGAAGCTGTCGCTGTATCCGGCCATAAACCAGCAGATAGCGCCAGCACTAAGCCCTGTCAAAACAGCAGTATCATTTTCATATATTTCTTTCAATTTTTTATCTAATGAATACTGCTTCCATATTTTCATCATTGTTCTTGTGTCACCGCCACCAACATAAATTACATCTGCCCATTCAAGTCTCGCGTCGATTTCTGCTTGATCAAGTTCTCCTCTCGTTAAAGGCAACTCCCTTACGCTACAATTTAGCTTTTCAAATGCAGCCTTTATCCCTTCGAAATAACCTTCTGAATCCATGCTGGCAGTCCCGATAAATAAAACATGGGGAGAATCATTTCCGGAAAGCTTTAAAGCAAATAAATTAAGTTTCTCTGTGTTTAGAAGATCTCCGCCGCTGATGGCAACAACTCTTCCCATGATACACCTCCGTAAATTATACAATATTAAAATGGCCCTTATCCCCTAGAGTTTAAGTTTTACTAATTTGAATCTTGCTCCCTTTGGCCTACGCTTATATTACTTTGCGAGATAATCTGCGATACGTAATATCTCTACAATAAATGTCTTAGCAATGATTATAAAACATAATGAAAAAAATAACACCTTATTTACTTTTTCTTTCTTGCAAAAAACTGCCACAAGCCCTATCAGTAAGGCCATTCCTCCCATAGCCGAAAGAACAGCCAGAGAAAGATTCATCTGTTCAAATGAAACCGCCATCGAATCCCCAAAGCTATCTTTTATTCCACTTAGCGCAGACATAGCTGTTCCCATAAGAATAGTTAGTATCGCCGCTTTTTTCCATTTTTTGCTGCTCTCATCTTTTTTAATAGTTTTTATAAAAAACAAAATAAAAGCAAAAAACAGCAATGTTGATAAAATACTAGGTACATTTCCAAAATATAACTTGATCATAATTTTTAAGTCCTTTCATTCTTTGATTTCCGCAAGGCTAAATCCCTCTTAGTTATTTACCTCGCGGATAAGTCTCAATTAGCTGATTTCCACGTAGTTAATTACCTCGTAACTAAGTTTCTCGTAGCTTCGCATCAGTTTGGCTAATTTGATTTAGCCACATTATAAGCTAATTCAAATTAGCCGTCAAGTATTTTTAAGCACCTCCACCTGTATCCTCTCGGTACATAGTTGACATAAAAATGGACCATAGTCCCGGGGGCTATGGTCCATTTTTATGTCAACTAATTTGTACTACTATTTAGTTTTTTTAGCTTTCTTCGCCTTCTTATCCGGAAGCTCCGAATACATTCCTTCCAGAAGTTCAGGAATGATCGCCTTATCCTCGAATCTATCAAACACATACATCAATGTCTTTGAGCCTTCATAAGGATAACGCAATTCCGAGTCTTTAAGAAGCTTGTCCGAGGTTGGAGTCCTCTTTAAAAACAGTTCACTCCCACAAATGTCACCCACCAGTTTTCCATTGAAGTATACTAAATATCCTCCCATCATGGACCTTATTACAATTTCCCCGGCTACGGATAAAGCCTCATGAACATATTCATTAAATTCATTCAAAGTGATCAACTCCTTTAAAGCATTATCATTCTTCAACTTCAATTCCCTGATTTTTAAGGACTTCAACTGCCTTTTTCGAGATACATCCCATTGTAATAACTTTCTTTAAATTAGGAAACTGAGAAACTTCCTCCTCTGTAAGTCTTTTTACATCAAATGTATCATCCTCCCCGTCCCAGAAAGGCCACAACTGGTGGAACACATGAAGCCCGCCATCCCATAACAGTTCGGTAACCATCTCAGCATACCTTGCAGGAATCTCATAGTCTTTGAACCATTTTTTTGCTTCAGGGATTATATCATAGCCCTCATCATCAACATCAATTTCGCGCTTAGTATTCTTTTCGGCAAAATCATAAATATCAAACTTTGGCTCTAAAACGCCCTGTCTATACATCAGCTCTTCCATTACCATCAGTTTAAATGGAAATGAATCAAACTTTAAAACTGGTTCTTCAGCTTTTTTAAGATCATAAATTGATGTCTTTGGTCTTGGTGCATGATAGATTATTAACACCTGTGTAGAAAGCATTTTTGCCATTTCAGGATCATCAGCCTCCTCTACCTTATCCGGCAGATATGTATTTATTTCAAATGGCCCCACCCTTTTTACATAAAAAGAATCAAACTCATCTAATTTAAATGCAACCTGAGTGTACTCCTTTTTCCCGATCATAACCTTCCCTGTAAAATAAGGTTTACCAGCATCAGGTCCTGATTCAGGTTGAGCCACATCAATTACAAACTGATCATAATGATCCTGATAATCATCTTCTGAACAGTGGATTCCAAGAGAATCCCAGTAATAATATACATGGTGAAATGTCGTTTCCCCCGCTGTATATTCCTCTTCCTTAATTCGAGGTTCACCTAAAACCGCATCTACCTTTTCTCTTGTAAACGGTGGACATACCTTTACATCCCCAAACCAAAGCGCTTCTTTATCAATTATAATCTTATCAACCATACCTCTTCTCCTTTATCAGGTTAACATAAAAGTGGACCACTGCCCCCGGGACCATGGCTCATTTTGTTTGTATTTTTACATTTTTTCCAGAAAATGCAATCCCAAATTTTATAATATCAGTTATACCTTCCGAATGCATTTCCGTATCATAACCATTTTTATTTATCTGATCAAGTGCCTCGGCAGATAATGAATCCAACTCTTCATCATTCAGATTCTTAGCCCATTTCAATTCCATAATCATTCCCGGAAATGTATCTTCCCTCGGGAACATGCTGATATCATATCTTCCATCTCCGGACTCTCTATTTGACCTAATATGATAGTGGTTATCCATCAATGCAACAAGCCCAAGTACCAGTCCGTGATAAAAGCCTTCTGCACCAGCATCGTAGAAACTGATGCTATTCTTTAAATAGTCACCTATTCCATCCTGAAGCTTCTTCGTATCCTGCAGATAAAGACTTTCCGCAATCTTATTCGCGGTAGTTCTTCCCATTGCCCCAATCTGCATCAGATGTGACAGAATCTCACTTTTATAAACTGCAGCAATCTCACGATTTGGTATGGAAACATCGCACATCCAAGTTCCATCTGCCTGAAGTTTTTTATTCATTGTCTTCAGATATCCAGCCACCAAAAGCAGACTATAAATATTCGCTGGATCCTCTGAAAGTGATCTGTAAACCACATTTTGATCTATCCTGACTATGACACGCTCTCCCTGAAGAAGAGAGTACAGCTTCTCCGTGATATCATCTGTCGCCACTTTCAGCACATCTTCGAGCACCTCATTTTTCCCTGTGTTCACCCAATATGCCTGTGGCACGCATCCTTTGGAAAGATAGTTTATAACTGACCACGGATTATATATTTCCTTATTTCCAAAGAAATATCCATCATACCAGCTCCGAAGTTCCTCTTTCTTATCCGTAACTCCATAATAATCGAGCATTTCACCAACCTCAGATTCAGTAAATCCAAAGAAACTATCGTACTCCTCATCCATCACTGAATTAACCGTAAGATTGTTCAGCCCGCTGAAAATGCTCTCCTGCGCTATTCTTAAGATACCTGTTAAAAATCCATAGGACAAATTACTATTATCCTTAAATGCTCCAGAAAAGAAATTTCTCATGAATCCTATGATCTCATCATAAAACTCTTTCGAATAGCCCTCCTGAATCGGCGTATCGTATTCGTCGATGATAATAATCGGCGCTTTTCCATAATGAGCATCAAGCATTTTCGAAAGCCTTTGAAGAGAAGATGCCATTTCCACTTCATCAGCTCGTCCGTTTAAAACCTTCTCAAAATATTCTTTCTCATATGCTTCAAGCTTATCGCTAAATTTAAGTTCAGAGTGTCTTCCAAATTCCTCTTGCAACAGCGCTGATATCTTTGAAAATGTTCCTTCCCACGTATCATATTTTACGTCTTTAAAAGTCAGAAATATAACGGGATACTTTCCCTGATGCTTTTTGTACTTGTCACCGCACTTCCAGATTTCTTTATCCTTAAAATATCTGCTCGTATCCTCATCTGATATCTCAAAAAATACCCTGAGCATATCCATATTTAGGGTCTTTCCAAAACGCCTAGGCCTTGTAAATAAAGAAACTAATGCTTTTTTGTCCAGAATATCTTTGATTAAAAGAGTCTTATCAACATAGTAGTATTCTGACTGGGCACGAACATAAGCAGATATCCCAACAGGAAGCGGCTTTTTTTCATCTGATATCTCATCCTTAACATATCTTCTTGAAACTATGCGCATGTCAGCAGGACGTTCAGCTCCATCCGGTATCTGCCATCTCCTGCCAGACTTAACTGCCCCAGGAATCTTTCCTTCCTTACACCATTCTGTGACCCTACGATCTGATACTCCCCATATCACAGCAATTTCCTTACATGACTTCATATGAACACCCCCTTTGCATCTATCTTTTTCTACAGTATAAATGCCTTTCGGAAGGATGTCAAATTCACATTGATATCCTTCTGATAAAATTAAATATCCTTCCGAACATCCTTCCGATAAAACTCAATATCCTTCCGAATATCCTTCCGAAAAAAATGAGCCCTAGGGGACTGTCCCCTAGGGTTCATTAATAAATTTATCCGTATAAATGTCTTGCAATTTCCTTATTTTATACTATATTCCATCATTTCATATATCAGCTCTGTTCCTTCAGAGATTTCCTCTGGAAGAAGGGCGCGAGCCACACATTTTTCTTCTCTGTCAGGCTCATTTACATTTTCAAGATAAGCATAATCGCCATCTATTCTTTTTACTATATATTCCATCTTCTCAAACATAAAAACTCTCCCTCTAAACGCCTCACTTCTATTCCTCTACTGAGCATCCACATTCTTTTTATAAAATGTATAATGATATCTATTCTTAAATCCAAGTCCGGCATAAAAAGGCATATCCGATATTACAAATGCTCTTTTTGCGCCAAGTTTTTTCACTCTGTTAAGCGCTTCATGGATCACAGCCTTAGCTACTCCTTTTCCCCTGTAGCTTGGAATTGTACAGACAGGCTCAACATAAGCATAGTCAGTTTTTTCACTATACCAAAGACCACAGATTGATACCAGATTCCCCTCATTATCGCAGACCGCAACTAAAAGATCCTGATTAAAATGTTTCCTAATTCCTGGTGTGACAATTTCTTCTTTTTCAAACTCTTCTTTATCCTCTCCATGATCAAAACCTTGCCAGAATAACCATGAAAGCTTATAAATGTCCCTTACCGGATCAACATTTGCAAAGCTTAAGCCCTTTGGCAGAGCAACATCAAAATTCTTTTCTAGATCAAGTTCCATGATATTTTCTGACTGATCAATAGGGACAAAACCTTTTTTTAATAGCATTTCAATCTCTTCAGAATTGTCATCGCAAACCGCCATCGAAAAACCTGAATCATCTTTAAGATTACTTTCACAATAAGCTACCACTTCAGGGTAGAGTTCCTTATACTGAGGAAGCACTCCCGAAAAGCCCTCACCAAAATATATATCGTAAATTGCAGCACCAACTACTCTTCCTTCATCAATCCAAAGCCCGATAGAATTCATACTCTCCTTGTCAAATTCAGGATGCTCATACATCCACTCAAGCCTGGCCCAGTTCCAATTAATATGGCTGGTATCATTTGCATTTAACTCTATCAAAAAATCGCATAAAGCTTCATAATCATCATCTGTAAAATTCTTAAAAGTCATACTTTCCCCTCCTACTTTTTAAACTCACATCCCGGCAGCAGCACTATTCCGATTTCGCAAGCCGTATGCATCCCGCTGGAAGAATAGGTCTCATCCGGGTAGGCATTCTTCCCGCTTCCCTTATATGTGCCATAATTCGCCTTAAACCACTCCTTGTCATGCAAAAGCGAAATCTGAAAACCATCAAGGCGATTATTCACATTGTACTGCTGGATCAGCTCTGCCACTTCTTCGCTGGCCTTAATTCCCACTTCTTCAGAAACAGACATCGGAATTGTAAGCTTAAGAAGTCCAGGTGTTTTCTCTTCAAAGACATTTAGCATCTCATATTCAATATCGTATTTTTTGCAGATACTATCGAGCTCTGCCTGCACCTGATTCATCGTATACTTTCCCAATTCCACGTAAAATGAATCTGCCACGGATGGAACCGACCCAAATGATGATCCATCAATATATACCTCATCCATTTTACTTGAAAGCTTGTACTCAAACCCCTGAGCCTCATCTTTAACGATAACCTCAACCCTGTCAGACGTTTCATTTTTAGAAATGACTTCTAAGTCTCCATGTTTATTCTTTGCTTCACGCACTAATTTATCTGCACTGGCACGCTTCCCACAACCACTAAGAAATAACAAAGCCATGCATAAAACAATTAAAAATACTCTTCTCATAAATCCTTTTTAGAATAAATTATCAGATAATTCTTTTAATGCCATCATATATCCAAGAAGTCTTTGCTTATAATTTTCATTCATCTCAAGATAAGTTTTCATTAATAAACCCGCATCACTATTCTTATCAAGTATGATGATTTCAGATTTATTACTTCTTTTGCCTTTTCCTTCTGTCTCACTAAGTAATTCGTATGGTGTAACATTTAATACTTCACATATGATTAAAATCTTTTCTGAAACAGGATTTGTCTTTTTGCGTTTCCAGTCACTAATAGTGCTCTGCGCAATTCCAGTGCGTTCTGAAAACTCTTTTTGACTCATCCCACGTTCTTCAAGAAGACTAAATATCTTTTCTGAAATTGTTATAATTAACCTCACTTACTTTTTCATAACTGCTATACTAATAAGTAGTATAACAACCCACCCATATTCGTCAACACAGATTTATTCGTTTAGTCGTTCGTCGAAAATCTCATATTTTTTCTTCAAAAAAATCCTTTCTTAACATACTTTTATAAATCCATAGCAAGACATGGGTCCGAAGTTCCTGCCCCCAGATTCTCCAGCTTCTTTATCCTGCAATACCTACATCTGAAATGGTCCCGTCTTCATCAACGCTTATCTCAATGCTGTGCCCCCAGAACATATCTCCGTCAGAATAATACAATGTCATGCTTCCATCAGAAGACACTGCAATTTCTGAAATTTCAATATTTTCAATAAACTTTTCTTTTGTTATCGGCTCATGTTCATCTTCTTTTCCTTCTTCACTTTCAAGCCACTCATTCGCAGAGTCCAGAAGATTTTGAACAGCATAATCTTTCATCTTCTTATCAAACTCTTCAAAACCATTTAAAGTTTTTAAGAATACCTTATAGGCAGAGTCTGCTTTTTCGCCGTTTTCCTCGTCTGTTTCCAGAAAAGCAGTAAAAATATGTCCGCAGCATTCAATCTCCGCTTCAAACAATGACATAGACCTGTCCAGCTCAAGTTTTCCATAAGGCGTGTCTATTTTTACAGGTTTTAAAAGCCTCATTTGTAATTCTATTAGCTTTTCGTTTTGGACATCTTCTTCAAGGATTTTCACAAGCAAATATCTGTTGTTCATTAATGCACTTTGATACGGTGCCAACTCTTTAGGAAAACACTTTCTAACCAGAAGTCTATATATTCCGAACTGCTTAAAATCATACCCCCAGCCTTTCCTATGCGGATCATTTTCAATAATCCACTCCAATCGCCCTTCTTCACTTACTACTTTACCAGTATTATTATCAATTGAAGCAAGAAAATTCACTGATGGTATGAGCCATTTCTTATCAAAAACAGATGCACCATTACAACTATCTTTAAGCAAAACTATTATTTCTTTCTCTTCTGTTTCGAACTCATTTTCAAATTTTTCCACTTTAATTCTCCTATAATTTCCGGACAAATAATCCCTGTTTCGTCATCACCAGTAAGCTTAAGCCTATCAAAGCCGTCTATTGTAAGCCTCGCAATTCATCAAAAGAATAATCTTTATATTTTATCCCTGGAGACAATGCAGAATCAGTGGTTGCTGAAATCTTATGCATTACACTTTTTAAATCTATATCCCTAGGAAATGAAACAATGTTTCCTTCATCATCCTATGCCTTATGAGCAGTAAAGATAAATGTTCCTTCTTCCCAATCAATAGCAAAATTATTCATACATTCCGTAGAATCTACATCCATCATATTTTCTTGATCTGCTACAAAACTCTCATAAATGAATTCAAAAAGAGCCTCTTTATCAATCTTTATTATCCTAACATTTCCCTGCTGGATTGATTTATCCATATTGAAATATTCCTTTCATTGTAGCAAGTTACTCCACTGACATTCCAAGTTCACAGTAGCTAACACCCGGCTGTCACAGATTGTGGCAAGCATCTCCTATTTATCCCATTATCAAATAAAGATTTTCCCTGTCAAAACATATTTCCTTCGTGTGGTTGTATATCTTATCCATATATTCTAGTTTGCTGACAATACCACCTGTATTTGGATTACTAACCTCAGCAAATGATTCAACAACCTCCCTACTAATTCCCTGTGCTCCGCTTCGGATTTTTTCTCCCTTTTCAATCAGGAACTCATCAACCTGTCCGTCCCTAACCTTAGGAATACTTCCTATAAGCTTGCCCATGGCATTACTTGCTGTACCTACTCCTTTCAGAAGGTTTGTTCCCACCGACCCTTTTGAAAGTTTTTCGAGATATACAGAACACTCACCAAACAAAGACCTGTACTCATCAGAAAGCTTTCGAATTTCTTCAATCGCAGCATGGAAGTTTTCCTCCTTGAAATTGCCACTTAACATTATTTCTGTAAATGATGCTAATGAAAAAGTATATAAAGCAAGTCTATAATACTTAAACTTCTTCTGCATATCCGCTAATGTCGAATTAACCTTACTTCCCATTACAATGAGTTGCTTTGATTTCAAAGCATCTGCTACTTGCTTCTGAAAAGCAAGCATATTCTTTCTCTCTGTCCTCTGAATATCACAAACCATCTTGTGGTTACTAGCCACAAAGCGTTCATTATCCCAGTTATGCTTATATTTTGCGATAATATCACCGAGAGTTATGACATCCGCTTCGATTTCTGCCTCTTTCTCTATTTGAAGAAATGAAAGAATCTGTTTCTGCATTTCCTTAATATCACCAAGTTCCTTCTCAATTGAAGATAAAGCAACAGCCATCATCATTGTCGCTGGATTAGCATTCATAACTGTTTTATTTGTAGCAGATATAGAATCAACTTCTTTAAGCTGAACAAATTTAGAACCTCCTTCTGCCTTCTTAAAAGCTCCCCAGAAATTGCCATTTTTTGCAATCTTAAGAGTATCTCCAGCGCTCTGATTAGCCAGCTGATACAATCCCTTGGTATTCATGGTCATAGTCTGCGTCACAGTATTAAACGCCGGAATTAATGACGACACTCCAGCCCCAAGAGTAGATAGCTGTGCAATAGGCATACTTATCGACTTTTCAACAGGAACAGCCGTGCTTCGCACATCTAAAAGTAAAGCATCTGTCATAGCCTGTATATCCTTGTTTTGTTTAGTTGTCTCTATTTCAGAAGTATTGATATTTACAATATCATCCATATATCACGCCTCCATCCTTATTGTTCAACCGCTTCCTGCTCTAGTTTGCAGTCATTCTCAAGCATATAACTGATAACCTCGTCAAACTCGCCACCAAGCAAATGCTTAAGTCGAGCCCTATCGTTCTCCGTAAGTTTCTTGGTGAACTCCTTATATTTCTTGATTGTTCCAAGATCCATATTTAGCGGAGCAAATGAGATTCCTGTTTTTCGCCGAAGATCCTTCACAGTTCCTGACCCCAACGTGTTTTTACCATGTAGTCATTCACATTTCCTGCCCCCGGATTATGAATTATTATAATTTAAATACAATTATTCAAAAGTCAAAATATTATTAATAAACTCTCTGACACACGGATACTTCTTATCACACTCTTCTATTAGTGTAATCAAATTTTTATTCGCACCTATTTCAAACATACCCGCCATTCCTTTTTTAAATGAACTATCATCTGAACTGCTAATCGTTATCTGAACTCCCTTCTCAGGATTATTTTCATTTTTTTCATGTTCTATCAAAGCTAGTATCCCATTTTTCTTAAAAGCTGGTGTTTGAATTCTGTTAGTTATATTTTTACTATTAATTCCTTTCATTTTTTTCTCTAAAATTTGATTCACTAAATATACAACAACCTCTGGATACATAAGATCTTCGATTTCATAGTTGACATTTTTATCCCCTGTTTCTCCCATGAAATTTTTTAATAAAACTTTTTTAATCTGTATATTCTTATAGCTATTAGCATTAATGTTATCAAACACACTTCTTCCTTTTGAATCATTGTCTAAAACAACTTTCACTATAGGTTTTTTATCACTTTCACTATAATATCCGTTGTAAAAATTAAGGAACTTATAAATATTGTCAGCACCATCTGCTGAAACAATATTAGGAATATTAAACCCATAAAAACGAGCCAGTTGCGATATATATTTTTTATCGCAACCTCCTTCTACAATAATATTTTTATCTTCTAAAGGCTCATATGTTTTAATTTCTATGCCAAGATGTTCACAAATTTTTTTGTAGCCATCTTCTTTACCAATGTCTACTAAATATGTTTCAACAACATTTATATCTTTTTTCTTTCTTTGTGACCACTGTACTCTATAATTAGCATCAAATAAGAATACATTTTTCATTGTATACTCATTCAAAAAAACTTTTGAATGAGTAGTCATAAACAACTGAGAATTATCTGTTTTTTGTTTCAAGAATTCTCTAAGATTTCGTTGAAGTCCTTCATGTATGTAAACATCTGGCTCGTCTATACAAACAATATTATATTTTTTATTTTTCTTTCTTGCTAAAAGTTCAAACTGCAATAAAATTGCTGTTAATCTTTGAAGTCCTGCTCCTTTATCTTCTATTCCAACACTTCCACTATCATCCAATTGTAATGTCACATCGTTTGATATTAGTTCTCTAAATGAATCTGAGTTTTTGGGAACGTTAAATTTTACCTTCCATTCAGATTGAAATACATTAAAAGTTTCAGAAATATCAGCAGCAAAAGAATCTAATATTCCCTTTAACCCATCAATATAAGTATCATAAGCTTTTTTTAATTCTGATTTTGTATTTGCAAATCTAGCCTTATAATACTTAGCATCAATCACTTCATTGCTAATATCATTTATTAACTGCGGTAATATTATATTAATTGATTCTATATATACAAAATCAAAAAGATTCAAGATATCTTTTATCTCTTCAGGTTGAAGATTTATTTTATTTTTATGACCATCCGAATTCTTCATACTCCCATACAAATCATCTTCTCCGTTTTCACGCTTATTAATATCTCTTACTATTTCATAATCCATGTTTTTAGTTTCATCAAAAAATGTAATTGATATTTTGGGATGTGTTGTACCTCCACCTGTAGCTTTCTTCAACGTGGTCATATCTACTTGTTTATCATACTGTTCAGGATAAAAAAATAAATTCATCGCTCTTAAAAAATTGGTTTTTCCAACATTATTCTTTCCACAAATTGCAATTATATTTTCATCTTGATCAATTTTAATTTCTAAAGCATTAATAGATCTAAATCTCTCAACTCTAACCTTCTTTATTTTCATCATTTTGCCTTCCCTTTTCTTGTCTAATTAAATAATCTCACCAGAGTAAATATGTTTCTTTAGTTTTTCAAACAAATCAGAAAGCATTCACAGTTCTTGACACCAGATTTTATTTTCACAGTTCCTGCCCCCGTTTTCTCGAACCTCTGCCATCTTTCATTAATTATTTGATGATGAGACAACATTTAAACACGTTCTAACTCGAGGTACATTATAATAATAATCCTTATATACTTTAATTCTTTGTTTTTCTAAACTATTTTTAAATGCTTCTATCGACGATGTATCAATAAAAACCATACTTTTTATTTTATTGTTTAAATCAAAGAAAGAGTAATTTTGAAAAACAATCCCCTTTAATACACCTATTTGATTTTTAATAATATCTATCATTTTGTTTGTAAACACAACTTGTTTTACATCAATATCTACAATGGCATCATCCTTCCTATGCGCTATACACTTTATGGAAGTATTGTTTTTATAATTATTAATAAACAACGATCTTACTTCAATTAGAAAATATATATTTTTTTCTCTATAGTTATTTAGATTATTCATATAATTAATAATCTTCTTAGCATGTTTATTAAAAATCCTATCAAATTGGTTCATACAAGTTTCATAATCAAACATTGTTGCTATATCAACCATATCTTGAATTAGTTTTTCAAGATCTTTTGCAGCATTGTTTGAATTAAATGCACCGTCTTCCAAATCCTTATGGTAAATATCATAGATCGCCCACGTTTCCTCATTAACAACTCTACTTCCTGCACGCCTCTCAATATAAGTCTGATCAAATACGAAATGTTCAATTCCAAACGCATTATTACCATCAACTAACAAAAAATCCGGACTTTCATCCCAGGAATCAATAATTTTCGCTTGCTTTATAATATTTAACTTGTCAGAAACATATTTTCCACCTATATTGGAATATAAGTTACTAAAACATATTTTTTCTTGTTTATCCTTACTCATCTTTTTCCTCTGAGCCTATACTATCTATTTCCAGCTAACCGCCTCTTGTTCCAGTTTCAAATTGTTATCAATCATATATTACATCTACATATAGTGCTTTTTAATCAACAACTGAGCTTTCTTGATATCATTTTCTTCAAGTGTTCTACAATATTCCTTGTACTTCTCAAGCTCATTAATTCACAGTTTCTGACATCAGATTCTCGATTTTAAAACTTAAGCCACACTATTAAATCTTGCAATTCTTTAGCCTTTTCAAATGCATCCTCAATTTTATCAAGCTGTTCATTGAAACTTGCTGTAAAATCAATGATATCTATATATTTTCTTATAGCTAAAGATTTTGTTGCTGTTCGAACATATAATTTTCTATTATCAATTATCTGCTGATTGTCCTTTGAAAATTTTTGAAATTTATCAGCATAGCCGGCTACCTCTAAGTCTACATAGCCTCTATCAGCTTTAATAACAATTGTAGTACCATTACCACTACTAATATTAATCCAAGTAGCATTTGCCCCTCTACTTTCTCCTTTTTTGCCCCAAATTCTAAAGACACCTGGATATCTGTCTTCAGCAAATTCATAGATACTATTCCAAAAATCTGTAACTCTCCTATCCTCAATTGGAACATAGCCATGTTTTGATTCATCTAATGCTTTATCTATCATAGCAATATCAATATGATCTAAAATTACATCCCTAATTTGTTCATATGATATTTGATTTTTATATTTACTTGCCTCTTTGTTATTATCCAAATATTTTTGAGGCGCAATAATAAAAATATAATACTTAGAATAACGTCCTTCTTTAACCGCCTTTTCTGCTCTAATCTCATATCTACGAGCTTGATTTGGCTGCGCTACAGCATTTATTTTATTCTCAATGATAAATGCAATCTTTTCATTGTTATCCCAAATAATTATTTCTATATCCGTTTCTCCATCACTTGTAGTTACTGAATGTGCAACACTATCAATGACAAATCCTTCATTAATGATTATTCCAGCTTTTTTAGCAAATAAATTAATTACATTCTGGTTTGCTAAGGAAAAATGGCGCATGATCAATAAATCAATATCTCGTTCAATGATATTTTCAAATAAAATGTCCAAAGTCCCCTCCTAAATTCTTTAACACCTACTCTGATGGCATGAAAAATACACAATCTGATATTCTTTAGCTATACTATCCATAAATCTCATAGCTCCATCTGTTCTAGTCTCATCAAGATTTACAAAAGGGTCATCGAATATTAAAAATGGCTTTTCCAGGTCATACATTGCATCAACCATTGCCATTCTTCTGCATAAACCAACAAGATCTTTATACCCCTCACTCAAATATCCAATCTCATGCAAACTGTCTTTTTCCTTAAGCTGTATATTAAGATTAGCGTCCAACTCATATTTATCATCACTATCCGAAATCATCTGATAATATTTTTCAAATGACTTTTTAATATCATCCATATATTTACTTGAAAAATTATGTTTTGCTTTTTCTAAATATTCCCTTGTTTTACCAATCACCTCATACTTCTTCTTAGCTTTCTCGTATTCTTCTTGCAGATTAGTAAGTTCATACTCATAATTATCAATAATCTCAAGCTGGCTTGCAACATCATCCATCTGTTTTCTAAAAGTATCTTCAAGTTCTGATATGGAATCAATTTGTCCTTTTAATTCATTGAATAACTTATTGAGATCCTCAATAGATATATTTTTAGCTGAAGCCAAAGTATCTTTATATTTATCTACATCATTAGATTTCTCAAACTCTTCTTTTCTCTTGATTTTTTCTTCCAACTCCTTAGCAATCAACTCTATGCTAATGCACTTTTCATTTATTACAAAGAGTTGATTCTTAATATCATCTTCAACATTAAAGCCTAAACTCATCAAAAATGTCTTAATCTCATTAACTAAAGCCTCTCCATCACGTGATGATTTAATTGTTTTATCCTGCTTATCCTTTATAGAAACGTATTCCGATGCATAATTTTTTAATTGATAGAGTGCTTTTTGATAATCAGAAGAAGTAATAGCCATATTATATCTCTTAAAAAATGTAGATATGTAATCAACAAGCTCTTTTATATCATTTTCTCTTTTATCGTCTTTTTCTTTTTTATTCCTTTCTGCTAGATCATCGTAATCTTTAACAAGCCCTCTGATTCTGCTTAATTCTATCTGTACATCATACTCACTATATGGAACTCCAAGTTTTTCAAACAAATCCCTGCACGCAAATTCAACATTCGAAATAAATCTTTCATCTCTTGAAATTTCTGCGACCATTTGATTATATCCTGAATTTTCTTGACCATAAGTTGATTCACCTTTAATTCCCGCAGATGAAATAAAACCTACAATAGCAACAACTGCGCCCAATAAAATAATAACCGAGCCTATTGCTACATTCTTAGAAACTGTTATTGCTATAACTCCACCAAACGCAACTATAATTCCTATTACCAAAAGTAATATTCCAACCATTTTATTTGAGCTACCAACGTTTTTATTGACAACGCTTGAATTTTTAATAAGCTCAGCATTTGCCTTCTTTGTTGATAAAACTTCCTTCTTACTTTTTCTCTCATTCCATTTATTAGTAAGATCGTCTATTTCTTCCAGTTCAGGTTTATAGTTTTTAAAAAGATTTTTTGCGTCATTTAGTTTTTTTCTCTCAGTCTCAGACAATATTTCAGAAGCTCTTTGAGCTTCAATTTCTGAAATTCTATCTATTCTATCTTCTACTTGTTTTAGTAAACTCTCATCTGGTGTACCTGTTTTAAATACACCTTCATATATTGAAAGTTTATTCTTTTCAGTATCAGATAAAGAAAAATTATTCACTATCTGCAACTTATCTTCATACTCATCAAATTTTTTAATAGCTGATTCCACATCTGCTTTTACAGGAATGTCATTTGGAAAGAAAGCCCTTTCTTTTGAATAATGCTTGGTAGCTCTTTCCACTTGTTCGCACAATTCCTGATATTTCTCTGCTCCAGATAAAGAATCCTTTATTGCCGCAACACATTCCAGTTCATTCTGGACATTCTTCAGTTCCTTTTGCTTATTTTCTTTTAAATCAACCTGTTCTTTTAGCTTTTTACTTAGTTCGTTAAGACTCGTTGTATAGTTATCCTTGTTTCTTATTTTCTCTTTAAGCTCAGATATTTTCATATCTGTCTTATAAATATATCCTGTTGCTCTATTAGGAGTAAGTCTGTCCATTTCTTTTTTTAATGCATTCTGCACATCATCATAATTACCCATATCCGCGGTCTGATCAGATACATTTCCAATTTTCGCACTAATATTGGGTGTAACCTCTGTGCCACAATCCTGCTGTGCAATAAATACAGTTCTCATAAAGGATTCAATATCTATTCCAAACAATTCCTCACCTATATTAGTAGAATAGTCATCAGATTTAAGATTCAAATAATTATCATATAATGCAAAATAATCAGTTCCCGATTTTTTTTCTCCAAACTGTCTTTCCAAACGATATTCTTTTTCATTTACAGAAAATACAATACTTCCGCCATAGTTACCCGTTTGCCATGGTTTATATCTTTTACGCTCATTATCGATAATATTTCTTTTATTTTCTCCTTTAAATCCATAGAACATAACACGAATAAAAGTTGCAAGAGTGCTCTTGCCCCATCCATTATCTTCATGAATAATGCTTTTTTCTTGATCAAATGAATAATCAAAATTCTGAAGTTTTCCAAAATTTTCTATATGACAGCTAATCAATTTCATAATTCAATATCCTCTCTATTCAATGCCTGGAACCCACAACGAATAATTTCTGCCTTATCTTCTTCATTAAGAGAATCATCTCCTTTGACAATTCTTACAAATTCACCCTTTAAAGACGCATCAAGCTCATAATCATTGTAGTCGACCGCAATTCGCGTATCATCTTTAACCTTCACAAAATAAAAATCGTCTGCATATTGTTTTGCAAGATATTCTATATTTTTTTCACAATCTACCTCTATATCACCAACAAGTACAATTTTGATTAAGTCCTTTGATTCCAAATTATGTGCATCGATAGCCTCATCTATTTTCTTTTTTATATCCGTATTAGTTATGCAACCAGAAATATCAACTGATATCTCATATAAATGTCTCTTAGCAAAATCTATAAACTCTGTCGTATATGAAAAATCATCTTCATTTATATCAAGCAATACAAAACCATGTTTACCACACTCATCAAATCCTCTCCCTTCAAGGCAACCACAATAACAGTACTTTCCTCTTGGAGGTACATTTCCTTCTTTGTATTCATGAACATGCCCAAGAGCAAGATAATCAATATTTTTATTTCGAAGATCACTTAGACTAATAATATCCGAAGAATTTTTATCCTGATATGTAGAAATCTGACCATGCATGGTAACAATATTAAAATCTCTTGGATCAAGCAAAAGCGAGGAATAAACAGTACTAACATTATTTAAAGAAAGTTCAACCCCTGACAATGTTATACTTGAACCATTTTGTTCAAAAAGCTTATATTTTTTCCAGCTTTCTCCAAATAAATGTAAATTAACAGGAAACTCATTTATAAGCTCGATAAATCGATCTCCACCACCATGATTGCCCTTAATATAATAAAATCCAATTTCGGGATGATTTTCTATCGCATCCACAATACTATTACGTGTACCAACAGAAAATGATTTGGTATCAAACAAATCCCCAGATATAATTATTGTATTTACATCATTATTACCAGCATAATCAATCATCCTTAAGAAAGTATCTAATATCTCACTTTTTCTCTCTTTTGCTTTAACATTATCAAGATTTGCAGTCATACGCGAATCAAGATGAATATCAGCACAATGAATTATCCTCATCAATTTCTCCTTAACATTCTTTTCTCAACTAACAAGTTAGTATTAGTTCACAGTATCAACGGATTGCCATAATTATGACATTATCATAATCTCAAAACAACAGTCCCATAAAACGGACTTTGCCCTAATACATCAATTTTTTTTAATTCTTATATTTCTTTTTCATTGTTTTCCCCTTGAATTATGTCATGAAAACATAACATGAATATTATATCACCGAATCCCCTTATCTAAAAGGAAACTTCTATAACACTTAATAAAATAAATTAACTTTTAAAGTTGCCCCCACATAAGACTCTCTTAAGAATTCTATCGCCCAATCGTAAAGAACCGTGAATCTCTTCAAGTCATTTTCTAATGTCGAAAATGCAACAGCCCCTAACGTAACATTTAAGTCACGTCAGGGGCTGTTTTCTTGAAACATCATTTTTCTTGGAAACAGACAATGTGCTTCCTATCTGTAAGTTTCATTTTATTCTTTTGTCAATTTTCCGAGTAGTCCTTTGCATCCCTCAACTATATCGCGGTACGTGGTTTCAAAATCTCCCGTATACCATGGGTCTGCCACGGAACGAGGATTATTTGTATAATCCATCAAAAGAGAAATCTTATTATCCGGATCGCCGCCAAGTCTGATAGGCATCCATTTTCTATTAAGCTCATCCATTCCTATGATATAGTCAAAGTTTAGGTAATCCTCTTTGATAAGGAGCTGGGCTCTCTTTCCTTCGCAACTTATCCCATGCTCCGCAAGCTTTCTCTTTGCCGGCGGATATACAGGATTCCCCTTACCGTTCCATATCTCGTCGGTATGGGTTGCCCTGGACTCTATATGAAATTCATCTTCTAATCCTGCTTTTTTCACCATATCCTTAAATATAAACTCGCTCATAGGTGAACGGCAAATGTTGCCCCAGCAGACAAACAGTACTTTTATCATAGTTTCTCAATCTCCTGTAAAAGGTTTCTTTTTACTTCATTTCAAAAGGTGCACACGGGGTGCAAATCATCGTCTTCCCATCCCGCAAATCAAGTATTCATGCGGTTTTATGATAACAGCTTTCTATCCTGCCGTGGCAAACAAACAGTACTTTTATCATTAGCTTTTTTCCTCATAATCCTTTGATTTTATTAGGTTTTTCAACCATTCTGAAAATCCGTATTTTTGCAAATATCGGCATATTTTTGCATATTTTTGCCGGCAAAAGGT
>DFFQ01000050.1 GCA_002371025.1 Lachnospiraceae bacterium UBA3772
CTCTGCGTCCTTAATCCGATAATAGTCTTCCATATCAAGCGTAAACGTGACATGATCCTTTGCATTTCGAAGTCGTTCGAGCAAACAACAGGTCTCCACATGCATACTATGAGAAAACTGGTCAAACGCCACCGCCTTCTTTAATTCATAACCATGCTCACTAAGGAATTTTACATCCCTTGCGAGAGTTGCTGGATCACATGATACATAAACCACTCTCTTAGGAGCCATCGAAATTATGGTATTAAGCAGTTTCTCATCACACCCTTTTCTTGGAGGATCAACACAAACCACGTCTGCTGTGGATCCTTCAACCTTCTTTTCATATATTTCGGTTACAACATCTTCCGCCTTACCGGTATAAAATTCTATATTATCTCTATTATTTAACTTTGCATTTTTCTTTGCATCAATAATGGCCTGAGGAACAATCTCAACCCCATAAACCTTCTTTGCCTTATCAGATAGGAACAATGAGATTGTACCTATACCGCAATACATATCCCAGACAGTTTCATTTCCAGTAAGGGCCGCATATTCCAAAGCTTTACTGTATAATTTAACAGTCTGCACCGGATTAACCTGGAAAAATGATTCCGGAGATATCATAAATTTAACATCCCCGATATAATCTGTGATAAAACCGTCACCATAAATAGTTTTTGAATTAAAGCCCAGGATCCTGTTGGTCTTTTCCTTATTGATATTGATGACTATCGATTTAAGTATTATCTCTTTAAAATTATCATCTTTTTTGTCAGCCGCTATATTATACTCAGCCACTGCATCATTTATCATTTCCGTAAAGACTTCCTTATGTGGCAGACTTTCACCATTAACAATAAGACATACCATAAGTTCATTTGTGGTAAATCCAACTCTGGTTAAAATGTGTCTAAGAAATCCTTTTCCTGTTAATTCGTCATAGCAGGAAATATTAAACTTATCTACAAAAGCCTTAACTGCCTTAATGATATTGTCATTTACACTGTGTCCTATAACACAAGAATCCACAGGAATAATACTATGGGTTCTTCCTGCATAAAAGCCTACAACACACTTACCTTCCTTGTTACGTCTTACAGGGAACTGCATCTTGTTCCTGTAATGATATGGATCCTCCATTCCCACCGGTGGCTCCATGTAAGAATCTATATCTTTAATGCCACCAATCCTGCTAAGACAATCTCTTACTTTTTTATCTTTTCTTCTTAACTGCTCCTCGTATGAAAGATGCTGTAGAACACAACCACCGCACTGTCTTGCCACAGGACATTTTGCTTCAACCCTTTGTTTCGAAGGCTTGATTATCTCCATAGCACGGCCATAACAATAATTCTTCTTTGCCTTTATTATTTTTACTTTGGCAACATCACCCGGACATAGATCTTTTACAAATATAGTCATTCCATCAACGTGACCTATGCCTTCTCCGTCATTTCCTAAATCTTCAATTTCTATTTCGAAAATATCATCTTTATTCATATTAATTCCTGCTTCTTATTATTTTTTAAAAAAGTCCGGCTCTCGCCGGACTTTTCTACGTCACAGATTAACTTAGTTTTACTTATGCTCCAAGTTTTTCCTCAAGTCTTGACTTAATATAATCTCCAACATTATCTCGCTCCATTCCAAGAGCGATCGCAAGTTCGCCATACAGGCTATCCTCTGCAATGTGGATATACTTTGAGTCAGAACTTGTAATCTTTTTGCCCTCATCGGTCCTTTTCTTAATTCGTTCAGAGATAGTCTTGATGAGTCCAACAATTTCTTCAGGGTCACACGAAAGAAGAATACTCTTATATTCTATCTCTCTCTTTTTTTCCTCACGGACTTCTAACTCATCAATTTCATCCATTCTGTCGATAAGCTCTTCAGCCTCAGCCCTTGTCATGACTTTTCTCATAACAACCCTGGTATTATCAACAGGTGTGGATACAGAACTGTCTCTGATGTAACATGGCGTCATGGTATAGTATAATCTTTCCCTTGAAACGCCAGGGCAATCGATTGGTCCAATGCTTGTAACTTTGCAAACTCCGTTAGTTCCATACACAACGTAATCGCCTACATTGAACATCTGAACACTCCTTTTTGTTCATCCAAAAACAAATATTAACACTGCAATATTCATTTTAACACTAAAGAAGCATCTTTCGTAAGGCGGAATATTAGCCAAAGATTTCAACCTTTCTATTGACTTTTTTCACAACCATTTCGACAAAGACTGTAAGACAGATTGTTATCAACATGTCAGGCAGAGTATTCCCCACAAGAATATCCATTTTCATCAAAAATCTATAGATTACAAAGCCTACAAACCATACAAAAAGGCTGACAAAATCAAATTTTTTATCAGAAGAATCCTTACGGATGATAAAATAATCAGCAATAAGAACAGCGATCATAGGTGCAAATACAGAGCCTATAAGATATAAAAATCCTGTAATATCATCCATATTGAAAATGGCGGCTCCCACAGTACCTAAAACTCCCGCTGCAACTCCAGCCCATTTAGGGCTGATCTTTTTATGAATCGTAACAGCTGAGATTCCTGCTGAAAATGCATCAAGAAAGGTTGTTGTTACTGTTGAAGTTACTATTATGATAAGCCCTACTACTCCAAGCCCTGACTTAAGCATAATCTGAGAAATATCGCCTGTTCCAGCAAAAATAGATGCTCCCATTCCAATCACAAACATCCACATACTCACCATTCCATAAACAACAGAACTTGTAAGTGTTGCCGCAAATGGATTCTTTGCATCCTTTGTATAATCACTTATAACAGGGAACCAGGAAAGCGGCATAGCAACTGATAATTCAACAGCTGCTCCAAAAGTTATCTTATCAGAAATTGAATGTGCCCCATCAGGATTTCTAAATATTACAACTGAAAGAACAATAGTAAGGATAAATAATGCAGCCATTACTATCACACTTATCTTACCAAGGTCTTTAAGTCCTGCTATTATCCAGATAACTATAAGACCACCAATGATGATCGCCCAGATAAAAATTGGAAGATCAAGGATTCCTTTGGCAGATACCGCGCCATCATAGATCATAATTCCTGTCCAGCCCACAAGCTGAAGTACATTTAACAGCGCAAAAAGAATATTACCTTTGTTTCCAAATGCTATTCCTGCAGATTCCATAGAACTTTTCTTTTCTCTGCCACCAATAAGCCCTGCTAAGAACAGCAGGATACATCCTATAACATGTCCGAAAACAATGGATATTAATCCATTTTTCATTCCCAGAGGTGCAACAAAAGTTCCTGTTACTATTTCAGCAAGAGAAACTCCGGCTCCAAACCAGATAAGGCCATTAGAAAAAGTGCTGGTTTTCTTATTCTCCATAGTATTTAATCTCCTATATTTAATTGATCTTCAAGTTAATTTTCCGGGATTAAAAATCCGTGATCCATAGGTCCACTGCCTTTGCCCAGATCAAGTCCTGCAGCAAGAGCTCCTGAAATGTAATCCTTCGCTCTCTTTACTGCTTCAACCATGTCAAATCCCTTTGCAAGATTTGAAGCTATAGCTGATGATAATGTACAACCTGTGCCATGAGTATTAGGATTATCTATCCTATTTCCTTTGAACCACTCTTTTTTATCTTTTGTATATAGGAAATCATTTGCATCATTTAAGTTATGTCCTCCCTTAATGAGAACACATACATTTCCATATTTTTCACTGATTGATTCTGCCGCCTTTTCCATATCTGTTTCAGACTTTATGCTGAAACCGGCTAATTCCTCAGCTTCTGGAATATTTGGTGTGATAACATCCGCCAGTGGTATAAGCTTATTTTTTAACGCATCCATTGCATCATTTGCTATAAGCCTGGCTCCACTTGTAGCCACCATAACTGGATCCAAAACAATATTTTTTGCTTTATACTGCTTTAATTTTTTTTCAATGACTCCGATAAGTTCCTTATCAGATACCATTCCGATCTTTACGGCATCAGGATAAATATCAGTAAATACCGCATCAATCTCTTTCTCCAGGAAATCTGGAGTTACATTCATTATCCCTGTTACGCCGGTAGTATTTTGCGCAGTTAGAGCTGTGATCGCGCTCATTCCATAGACCTTGTTGCTTATCATGGTCTTAAGATCTGCCTGAATTCCGGCGCCTCCACTGGAATCACTTCCAGCGATAGTAAGTGCTGTGTACATAGTATAAGTCCTCCTAACTTGATTTGCACTTTTCTTAGCTTATATGCTAAACGACTTTAAAGTGGTGCCCCCGATAAAGCCGTGTATTAACTATTTATCTACTTAAGATTCTACGATCTTCTTAGTTTCTTTCTTAAGTTCTTTAGTCGCTTCTTCTATATCTTCCTGTCCAAAAATGGCACTGATAACTGAAATTCCATCCAACCCGCAGCCTGACAGTTCAGTAACATTTTCTTTACTGATTCCACCTATAGCTACCACAGGAATTGATACTGCCTTAGTTATTGCTTTAAGAGTCTCTTTACTTACCATTATGGCATCGTCCTTTGAACCTGTTGGAAATACCGCTCCAACACCAAGATAAGTAGCTCCATTTTTTTCAGCAATGATTGCTTCTTCTACAGTCTGGGCAGAAACTCCAATGATCTTTCCATCTCCCAGGATTTCTCTTGCCTTTAAAGCTTCCATATCTTCCTGTCCAACATGAACGCCGTCTGCATCTATTTCTTTTGCCAGCAGCACATCATCATTAACCACAAACGGCACATTAAACTCTCTGCATAAGTCTCTTATTTCAATGGCTTCTTGCTTCATTTCCTCTCTATCCATGTTTTTTTCCCTTAACTGGATAAATGTTGCCCCGCCCAAAAGAGCAAGTCTCACTTTACAAAAAAGCTTTTCTTCCTCTTTTAACCAATGACGATCTGTTACTCCATAAAGAAGCATTGATTTTTTTATATCTTCTTTTGAAAATTTCTTATTAACTAACATTTTTTCCTCTTCAAAATCATCTGATATCCTGCTACGCATCTATCTAAAATTCCTATCACATAACTGCATAATTATTTTATTTCGTACTTTGCGTATCTCTCCAGCATATCTCCATCCATATTAAATATCGCATCAATAATACGATTTCTGTATGTAGAATTTCCTTCATGTTCTTTCATATATGACCATCCGATCTCTCCTGCTACTCCCATGGCACAAACAGCCGCTGCAGCAGCTTCAAGCTTTGCATTTGGGTTTGCAATGAGAAATGCTGTCATAAGTCCTGATAGCTGGCAACCTGTACCTGTGATTGAACTCATTTCTTTTCTTCCATTTCTTATGACATAGCATTTATCTTTATCCGCTACAAGATCTATTGCTCCGGTAATAGCTATGATACATCCCATTCTATCAGCCAGATTCTTTACAAATGATACAGCCTCATCTAAATTCTCATCAGTCACTTTATCATTTACATCTGCATCAACGCCATGAGTTGTACCGATTCCATTTGCTATAGTCTTAATCTCTGAAATATTTCCTCTTATAACATCAAGCCTTATCTCATTTACAATTTTTTCAGCAGTCTCTGTTCGAAGCTTTGATGCGCCTGCCCCAACAGGATCAAGAAGCACCACATGTCCTAATTCATTTGATTTTTTACCAGCTCTAAGCATTCCTTCAATAGAGCTTTTATGCAGGGTTCCTATATTAATATTAAGTCCTCCGCAGATAGATGTGATATCTTCCACATCCTCCGGCTCATCAGACATTATAGGACTCGCTCCTGCGGCAAGGATTATATTTGCCACATCATTTACTGTCACATAATTAGTAATATTATGAACCAATGGACTTTTTTCTCTAACATTATCAAAACATTCTTTAAACATTGTTCCTCTCCTCATAAAAAAAAGCGCATCCCCATAGGGAATGCGCGAAAAATCAACCTAGTTATAGCATACAAACTAAATCTTCCCTACGTTGGCATTACCCAAATCAGGTTACAGGTCAAAGCTTACTAATTGCTTTTTCTCAGCCGGACCAACCAGCTCCCTAGTTATTCAAGGAATATATAGCACATTAAAAGGTAAAATGCAAGGATGGCAAGTTTCATTGATTGCTGATTTTTTCTAAATCCTCATAATAAATGCGATATACTTGACAAACTTTATTATTTTCATTAACAAATGTCAGTTTTAAGTAACTTTCACAATCTTGAATACTATAATTATAAGATCCTGAATGATAAGTTTTCATCAACACTGGTTGCATTTTATATATAATATCACCTTCAGAATTCTTTATAGTTATATATTCATTAGCAAATATTTCATGATCTTTTTTGCCTTCAATTATATACTTTCCATTATCAAAATCCTGACTAAACCACATTTCTTTATCTTTACCCAAGATTTTTTCACTTAAATCAATAATAGAAAATAAAATAACAATACATAATGGAATACCTAAAACAACTATTATAATCTTTATAAAATTTCTTATTATTTTCATATTGCACCTACCCTCAATCCGCTTCATAATCATTAAGGTTAAATGTAAAAACTCGTCCATTCTGGCAACCATCATCAATAAATTCTATTTTAATAATATCATCCTTAAAAACTAATCTGTAATTGCTTTTATCAAGTCTATCTTTTTTACTTTTTACATTTGTTTTAAAATCAACACATTTATTTTTAATTTTCACAGTGACATATACATCTTTTTTTCCAAAAGAAAAAAGCGAATTTTTATATGTAACTCTTATGGAACTCCCTAAACCAATTTTATTATTCTCAACTAATATTTTCTCATCTTGATTCCGCCATGAAATCTCATATTTATTCAGAAAGAATATAAAGATCCATCCTAAGATCACCAAAACCCCTATTATTATCCATTTTCTACTCATTTTTTATCCTTTCGTATATATATTCTGTAAAAGCGTCCCTCGCAGCCATTGCTAAATCGTCATTTACTTCTATTTCACATTTATTAAAAATCGGCCACTGCTTTTTCCAATGATTGTATATTTTCCATTTTTTATATCTTTTTCAAACCAATCTGAATATCTATGTCTTTTTAAATATTCTAAGCCCAATGGCAAAAGCAGAAGGAATACAACCAAAAGCACTATTATAACTTTTTTAAATAAATTCTTTTTCTTCATCATTTTAACTATAGTCCTTTTTTCTTGTTTACCATATATTATTCAAAATCAGAATAATAAAATCGAAATGAATCACATATTTTACCTTCATTATCAAACAAAGATACTTTTATAAATTCGTCGTTACCATCAATTAAATAATTTTCTGAATTAATTTTTTTACCATCTGTATCAATTGTGGTACTAAAATCAAGAATAATCTCTTTATTTTCCTCTCTCTCAACAGATAGTCTTACTTCAGTTTTTTCAAACGGTAATTTAGGCCTATAAAAATATTGAGATACCTTGACTATATACCCCTCATTTTTACTTGATACATTTTTTGAATAAATAATAGGATCTGCCCTTCCGGCTTTTCTCATATAAACATCAAAGAGAATTATTCCTAGTAGATATATTAGAAATAAACTTACCACCAATAATTTCTTACTTTTCATCTTCTAACCTCTCATTAATATAATCTCTAAAAGCCGTTCCAGCCGCAATAGATTGTTTATCTGTAAAGACAATATCAAATACTTCATTACGAGTAACCGTATATCCATTTTCATCATTTTTGGCAACTTGTAATATTTTTATTCGTTTTTTAATTATATAAATAAAAAAGGGAATTTCCCCCAACCCGCATTCGTGAATAATATACAATATATTTTAAGGATTGTAAACAAATTAAAATAACACTAAATATAATAGATGAACGGACACAATGCTAAAATTGCTATATAATATAAATGAGTATGACAAATCTTAATTAACAAAAAGGAAATTATTCTATGGGACTGTTTACAAATAATAAAAGCACAGATGATTATGCCAAAAAAGGAAACAAACTGTTTGATAAAGGAGAATATTTACAGGCTGTCTCAATATGGCTTGAAGGATTGAATTCTTTAAACAAACCTCTAAATATGCAAAGTGAAGCAGTTTGGTTTCAAACATCTATTGCAGATGCTTACTTCATGCTTGGAGAATATGAGAAAGCATATCCATATTTGTGGGATGCAAAATCAAATATAACGGGTGAAGGATACACAAATCCATTCGTAATGCTTCGTCTGGGCCAGTGTTCATTTGAATTAGGAAAAGATGATGCAGCGGAATATCTTATACGTGCATATATGCTTGCAGGAGATGATATCTTTGAAAGTGAAGATGAAAAATACTTTGACCAGATAAAAAATCTAGTATAACGTCCAGCGAAAAGACGGGGACGAATAATCATTTAAGATCGTTCGCCACCGTCTGTGGTAACAATATTCAATTATGCTATGTCATTTTTTTCACCTTCATTATCTTCCTATATAACACGCCAACTTCAGCCCGTCAAACTTAAAGTTGTCGAGTTCTTTTCCGTTACAATTCTTTCATCATGCATAGTGATTCTGGCATAGAAACATACGGACCATAGTTTTCAATTTTATTAAATCCTACTTTTCGATATACATGACACGACTCTTGCAGCAATTCTCCAGTTTCAAGAATCAATTTCCTATATCCTAGTTCTTTCGCCCACTCGATTAATTCAAGAACCAGTTTGGTTCCTATTCCTTTTCCTTGGAATTCATCTCTGACAAATACTCTTTTCAACTCGGTTGCATTGTCGATATCACCGTACTGATATTCTCTAATTGCTCCAGCACCAGCGGTTTTTCCATCAATATACACAACTACAACCTCTTTTATAGCATCAAGCTGATTATACTGTTTATATTTATCTCTCTTAATAACTCTTCCTACTCGCCTATCTAAATCCATATCTAATAACTGGCAGTTCTCAATAAAGTCTTCATTTGTCCCAGAACATCTAACAAATTCAATATCAGCCATATATAAACACCTCCTGGTGAAAAAAAATTGGAATTTACCAAATCAACAAAGCCCGATTTTGTCATCATCTATAAAACTGTAATTTATATTTCTCCATTTTTCTTGTTTTCTTCTATAGCGATTTCATTCAATACCTTGTCCTGATGGGATTCTATAGCGAGCAAAACCAGAAGAACAGCAAAAACAAT
>DFFQ01000187.1 GCA_002371025.1 Lachnospiraceae bacterium UBA3772
GTAGTATTTGATACCTTAGCCTTGTCAGCGAGAACCACATCTCCGTTTTCCTCAAGTGCCCAGCCTACGAAGAAGGAATCTTTCTCCTTAAACTTGTTAGCCTTCAGGGCCTTGTTTGCGCCCATCTTCCTTGACTCGGTTACTTCTTCTGTACCATAGTGATAGGTCAGCTCATATTTACCGGTCCACTTAGCTACGTAAATGATGTCATCATCGCTGGTAAGAGTTACGGTAGTAACCTTCTTTCCTCCGGGTACAGTGGTATAATTTCCAAAAGCGTCAGCCTTGGCCTTATACCAGCCTGCAAACTTCAATCCGTTGTCATCAGGCTCCATCTGAGCTGCTGTAGGTAGCTTAACCTTCTTACCTGTTACATCAGCATATGTATACTCGAATTCGTAGCTCTGTCCACTCTTTGTATAAGCATCAGATCCAAGCTTGTATTCGGTAGTGTCGATATCACCATAAGGTGTATACAGCTTCAGGGTTCTGGTATTCTTAGCCCATACAGCATAGAGAGTTATGTCCTTATCACCGTTCCATATAGCAGGAGCAGCCATGGTACCGGTAGTAGCTGTAGCGCTCTCTGCCCAGCCTGCAAAGGTATATCCGGGTACAGTATAAGCGCAATCAAGAGGTGCCCATGTCTCACCGTAAGTTACGGTTACAGGATTCATCTTTCCGCTTATCTTGCTGTTTGTGATCTGACCGGCATTCTTATCATAAGTTACCTTAAAGGTCTTGCCTTCCCATGCAGCGTAGAGGGTTACATCAGCCTTAATGTCAGCAAGTGATGTTACAGCTTCACCGCTCTTAAGTTCCCATCCGCCAAGGGTATAGTTATCACGAGTCACATCTTCTCCCGAAGGAAGTGTAAGTGTACTTTCGCCATACTTGTATTTAGCGGAACCGGTAGCAGCCTCTCCCCAGTTTTTCTTCAGATCGTCAGAAGGAGTACCGCCATTATAATCCAGCGTTACAGTATACTCTTCACCTGCCTTAGCCCATACAGCATACAGATCAATACTTGCTTCAAGCTGAACCTTTTCCTGGTCAACATACTGAACAACCTTGCCTATGGTGCCGTCAGCCTCAGCCTGGGTCCATCCTGCAAACTCATAACCTTCGTTCTTGGAGAATGGAACTTTGTTAAGAGTCACCTCAGCGTTTGTCTTAACTTCCTGTGTCTTGTCCTCCTCGGTAGAACCGGTATAATTTGAGTGATATGTGATAGTAATGGTTCCGGCCTTCCACTTAGCGTATACATCAACGCTGGTTCTGGTATCCGCAGGGATAATACCACTGGTCACTTCCTTCTTAAATGCTGAATCATAATACCAGCCGTCAAGTTCATACTCTCCTTCGATGGTTATATCCTTAAGCGTTCTTGCAGCGTCATTCGATGTGATGTCAAACTGATGAGGTGTTGCTACAGGATCAAAAGAAGTATCCTGGAACTTACCGCCGTTCAGGTGATAATTGATCGTATACTTTTCTACCTCCCATACGGGATAAAGGGTTATGCTTGAAGGATACTTAGTGGTTCCTGCAGATACGGCAGCATCAAAGACATCCTTATAGGTAGCTGTGCCGATCACATAAGGAGAAGCAACATCCGTATTATTTGCGTTTGTTGTCCAGTTGTTAACTATGTATCCTACAGCGCTATACTCACTGGCTACGATCTTGTCAGTCAATGTACTGGCCTTTTTCTTGATGGAGCTCATAGAGCCCTTCTTTTCGATATTGGTATTCGATGATACTGTTCCTGTACCCATACTGAAGTTGATGGTATATTCTGTATCTTCATATACAGGTATCAGATATACCTCGCCATCCTTGGTTGTAGAAAGTGTATTAGGCAGCAGCTCGTCGTTTGCTATGGTACCTATCTCAACATACTTTGTCTTGGTGCCATCCTTCTTAGATTCTTTATCTACCAGGTCACCGTCTGCATCATAATATACGGCCTGTACGATCTTCCACTCGTTAGCAAAGGTCTTACCGCTTCCTGCTTCAATAGCCTCTATAGCAGAAGTAATATCTGCTTCCTGTACTCCAGTCACAGTACCTTTACCGGAATAATTCTTTGTGGTCTTGCTATCATAAGTGGTGTCTGCATATGCGGCCTTTGTGCCGATGGCACCTGATGTAGCGTAATCTTTTATAGTCTTGCCCGTAGAAGAATCTGGCTTTGTTTTTTGTTCATCAAAATAGTAGATCTTGTAGGTTACATCATCATAATGTACCACAAAATTGGTCTCGGCACCGCTTAGTCCGGCTTCATCCAGAGTAAAAGTATTTGCTGCTGCGGGAGAAGTTCTCTTGCCTGTAGCCAGATTCCAATATGTATCATCAAAATACTTCCCTTCTACTATCGGAACGCTCAGCTTTTCACCTGCGGTAGCTTTAGCTGTGATCACATCTGCCAATGTCTTAGAGGACCCGGTAACATCGCTTGCCCTAAGTGTAGTAGTCATGATCACGGTATGATCGTCATCGTCAGCCACGATATTTACCACATAGCCCTTGGAAGGTGTGATGGTAACGGTTACATCATTAGATACATCTGTAATTCTGAACTCGCCATACCATGTCTCACCGCCATCTCCTGTGTTCTGAGCTCCGGCAGTAAATGTAACAGACTTAGTAGATGTAATTATCGCACTGTTTTTAAAAGTTGTATCACTTCCGCCAGGGGCGACATTTGCACTTACCTTAGCATTCTCATCACTCACGGTAACTGTATATATATAATCCTTCTGAGCTATAAATCTTACAAACTTGATATCAGATTTGTCAGCCTTAAAGCTTGTGCCATCCACAAAGTGTGCGATAACATCATCAGCGCTGTACTGGATAGATGTAGCCTTGCCATCGCCCTCTGCGGCACTTACAGTAACGGTCTTGCCTGTAGCAGCCACAGGAGTAATGGTCACATTCTGGGTTGTGTCACAAACATCAGTTACAATAAAGCTTCCTATATAGACAGTCTCTCTGTCCTCTGTAGCTGTCTCAAGTGATATCTCATCATCAGCCGTAAGTACGTTACCATCCTTATCGGTTATCTTGGCAGTACCATTTGTAGAAATCTTATAAGTATATCCATTTGTGCCATAGAACTTAACATACAGCTTCTCACGGCTGGCTTCTGTGGTACCATACTTAACCTTTACATGATTGGTCTCATCATAAGCAAGCCAGTTTGTATTATCCTTGCTTATCTTAACGGTATCGAGATCGGTTTGTCCGGTAGTTGAAGTTCCAGCGGCTACCAGTACCACCTCACCGGATGCCTCGGTAGAGGTCTCAACTATCGTAACAGTATCGTTTGCCAGGATACCGGATATAGTAAAGAGCACTGTAAATTCATCATCTACACCATTTACAATATAAGGGATAGTAGACTTATCGGTAGCATTCTCGGGAACACCAATGGTGACGTTACCGCTCTTTGTGGCGATCTGATAGCTGCATCCCACATTACCGTTAAACTGGATAGTAGCGGTCTTTCCATTCTGCAGATCAAAAGCAGCGGAGTACTCTGTTGCGGCAGCGCCATCAATGCTCACCTTATATTTATTAGCAGTTCCTCCTGCAGCTCCGGTTCCACTCACATCAGAGTTAGTAGCAAGAGTAACCTCTCTTATGATAGGAGTAGCCTCCTCAAAGGTAAGGGTCACAGCGGTACCGTTCATACCGGATACCTTATATACCTGTGAGGTGGAATTGTCGGTAGCTACGGTCGTAATCGGAGCGCCCGCTGTGTATGTCTTAAATTCGGTCGCAGATGTGCTGGAAGTAACCTGAGCTATAGTTGCTGTTTCGCTCTCGCCCTTAGCAAAAGGAGCAGCCACGCCCGTCTTGGTTGTATCAAGCATATATCCGGTCTTAGGAGTCACACGTACAAAGAGATTCTTTTCGGTAGTGATCTCTGTAACACCGTTATTAGTGTCCTTCGGAACTTCCTTCCAATCAGGCTTACCGATGGAAATCTCCTCGGCATACTCGATCTTTTCATAATTATTTGTCTCAGGAAGCTTAAAGGTTACCTTCTGCTTGCCTGCGGTCCAGGTGGCATAGAGAGTCTTATCCTCACTAATAGTAGTATTGAAATCAAAAGCTGTGTAAGTATAAGGTGAACTATCTGTGCGTGTGCACCACTTATCAAACTCATATCCTTCCTTTGTGTTTGTACCGCCGGGTGCAGCTACCGTATCGCCTTTAGCAATCGTCACATCTCTCGTTGTTACATCCTCGGTTTCCTCACCGGCCTTGGTCAGTTTTCCACCGTTGCCATCAAAGGTAACCTTAACGGTATCATAATACTTGGCTGTAAGCGTAATATTGCCCGTTATAGGAGTCTCAGCAAAATTAAAGGGGGTTGCTGTATTCTCACTCTTATCTGTTTTGAAGCTTGCGCCCTGAGTCGAATCATACCAACCGGCAAATACCTTATTGGATTTTGTTATAGTTACGTCGGGCTCTGTTGCATACTCATTGTATGTCACTGTTTGGGCTTCTACAGCTGAAGAGGGATCAGCAGTGCCACTGTCAAGAGCGAAAGTTACGGTATATGTCTCAGCGGTATATGTGGCTGTAAGAGTTACAGTAATACCTGTAGCATAAGCCTCAGCAGCCTTATACTTATCAACAGTGATCTTACCAGTTGAAGCATCCCAGGTCACACCGTTTTCACTGTCCGCAGTTGCCACCCAGTTGGGGGGAGCAGTGTAATGCTCTATATTGGGCAATTGAGGGCTTGACGATGAAACAGTGATCACATAATCAGAAGATGCCGCTACCGCGCGGGTGTAATATGTAGCTCCATTATCAAATGTCGCATCACTTGCCACAGCAGAATGACCGTCACCATCAGCTATGTAGAGTCCATCTGCCAACTTTGATGCAAAATTTTCAGATGTTACACTATTATCCTCTGTGTAATTATATCCATCACTACCGTCACCAGCTGTAATCGTTTCTTTTGTATAAGTAGGATCTCCTGCTGTTAATGTGTCACCATCTGCATCCTGATAAACAAAATTAAATGCAATCTTCCCTGCATTTGATGCTGGTTCTGCATTAGCCACCAGTGCTGTTTCAGGCAGGCTGGTCACAACCATAAGGGCTGCGAGTGCGCCTGCTATGAAACGTGAAAATTTGAATTTTGTACTCATAAATTCTCCTTCCGTGTGAACTTGAATCAATTCCCTTTGATTCGCGTCCAATTTACAGTTACATCTATTTTTCAAACGGATATAGTATTTGGATCCCTGTTTTCTCCTCATGCGGTGCATCCTCTGTGGCATCCTCTCCTCTAAGACCATTACAGTAATTTACTATTTCTAGTCTATGTAACATCCTGTTACAGTAAGATTATTTGCTCCAATGTTTGGAATCCTGTACCCGTATTGTTTTTAACTTCTTCACCTTTGCAATGAACACGCAAAACAGAATTGCCTTGGATAACTATGTGCTATCCGACAATTATTGTTTATTCGTTTTCCGCTATACGGAGCGTTCATCTCAAATATGTACGTTATCCTTTAATGGACAGTTTCCATATTTGTTTCTCGCTGCATCATAAAATGAAGCGCAGGACGGCAACTCGACCTGTGTATCACAATAAAAGCCATTTATTTCAGATAAATGACCTTTCAAAAATATTCATTTGTCAGGGATCGTGTCCACTATAAAAAGGAAAAAAAATAATATGTGAAATAGATATGCCCTTAAAATGTGGAATCTAATAAATATCTTGCGTAATATGCTCTATAATCCGGAATTGTAAAATCCACGGTTATATGCTTGCGAATCATCTTATTATGTCCTGATGCAATCAGTTTTTTATCTATAATAGTCAAAATTTGTGCAGGGACATTTGCGGCTATGACAGAACCGGCTTTCTTCTTATATCTACCGCTGCTTTCATCGTATATCCGCATTTCTGCGCCCTTAAATGAATAATCATTAATTACTATATCTGAGCCATGACTAAGCACCTCATTGGCAATCGTATAAGACCGAATCTTACGACGCTCCGCCTCTATCCTTTTAAGATTATTTAATCTTTTTCGTGCCTTAGCATATCTTTTTGAATATTTCCAGGTAAGTTCCTCTTCATTATCTGTTTTCCGTAAATTTCCGTTTTCTGTAAAATTATCCGGATTTGATATCCTGCTACTTCTTTCCATATACCGTAGAATCTGTTCAATCTCCAGACTATACTCTGTATCAAAATTAAGGTCTATTGTATGAATACATTTTGCATTAGCTATTACCAAGTATCGTGTATCTATGTAAATACCAATAGCACCAGTATTAACTTCATGCAAAATATGCCCCTCTACATCCTTTTTTTCAGCGGGAGCGCCTTCTACTGATAACTGTAAATAGTATTTATAATTTTCATTGATTTTTTTGCGCAGAATGCGCACGATCTTGACATTTCTGTCAAGCATTTCTTTCAGGTATGTATCTTTAGAATCTACTAATATCGGGAGTTTTAGGCATTTCTGGCTTTTGGTTCCACATATAATATACGCTCTCTCCCCCCCTATTTTGCTTCTAAGGGTTGCTCCATCATCATTTGTTATGCGTATACCACTTTTGCCATCGGTAGCCAAAGAATTGATATCTCCATATTTTTTTTCGTGTATTTCAGCTCCTCCGCCATAAAGATACGAATCGAATGACGTCCAAAGAGGCTTAGCTATTGAATAAATTGCCATGTTGGCAGAAAGATTCTCAGAATATAACTTTGCTTTTCTTGTTGCATCAGCAATAAATGCATACTCTGAAATCTCTGCTTCTTTAAGCATAGAACTACTTAGCATCCGATATCCTTTGAATGTCTCGGATTTCAGTTCCTTAGCTTTTAATTTTTCATCTGAAATCTGATACACCTGCTTAATCCCCTGAATTGCTGCCTGATATTCAGAATCTGATTCTAATGCAGACATGGACTGAAGCTTTTCCTTTAATATAGAATTATATACACGCCTACAAAGCTCCATTCTTTTATTTAAGATATCCGCCTGCCAAGGCTCAACTTTTAGCGGTAATGTAATAACCGACATCAACTTCGATTCTTTCAATGTATACCCCACTCGCTTGCTTTTGCGTAACAACCCAATCTAATATTTTTGGGTAACATAATGAATTGTATTGCTTTGTTTTTGATGCGCAAACAGAAGCAAGCATCCAAATGATTCGGCTTCATCTATTATATTATTCGTATTCCTATAAAAAAAATTGGGGTAAGGGTAAGAGAAAAAGATTTTGTTTAAATTTAACAATTAGCACTTGATTAAATTGTGCACTATTTTTGCTTCATAATTACCATACAATAAAATTGGTTATTTTTTTCAATAATAAAAAGTCCATTCTTCTTTGAGAAAATGGACTTTTTAATACTATATATCTGATGCTCTAAGTATGTATAATTGGTTTTCTTTAACCCATACAATCATAAAACCGTTTTACCGAAAGATATCCAGCCATATTTCCAGTTTTATATTGCTGTTTCATAAAATCTTCAATCAACATCATAAAATTAGTCTTAATATTTATATTACTGGAATCATATTGCAAATCCCCATTTATTCCACTTGCAGAACTAACAAAATCCCCAAAAGCATTCTGGGTTCTTCCTGATACATCAAAATACGTTGAATACGCAAGCATATCAATATAGCTCGCATTTCTTGGATCAACGCCTAATGGCTCTATATTATAGTATTCCTCTTCACCATCCTTTGACCAATACTTAACATCATATTTAGTCGAGGCTTTTGTGGAGTTTTCAGCTTCAAATACAGATAATGTACTACCATCCGGAAAACCAATTGATGTTAGAGCTTTCCTCCCAGTTTCTTCATCATTTATTTTTAAATTAATACCTTTTGACGAGTTCACCTTATGCGTTATGTTCTTCTTTATAGATGTATTCTCCGAATATCTTGAAATACTTTTTGACATTTGATTCGTCCCTGTAATATTCATGATGATTTCCTCCTAATAACTTTTGATATGGCTTTACGTAAAGGGATTTTCAGTCCTTGTTAACTTACAGTAATAGTTTCACTCGTATCCATTGTATTCCATGGAGAATTAACGGATCTGATTCTAAAGTAAAAACTATGACTTCCAACTGCTGCTGGTGCACATTTGACTTCATAATCAAATCCATAGACTACAGGTGAACCTAATGGAGTTGAAGAAGAAACATATACCTGCATACCATCATAAGTCGAATATATGTTACTGCCATAGCCTATTACTCTTACAGTAACATAAACATATCCATCAGATTTTATGGTTGCTCTTATAGCCTGAACACTTGATACAGCCGGAGCTGGATCTCTAGTCGGATTCGTATTGTTTTCCTTTGTCTCTGATGTGTCTATAGTAACACTTAATCCATTTTCCTTATCTGAAAAATCATTTTCAGCTGCAAAAGCGGTTGTAGAAAAGCATAATGCAAATACTAACGCTAACGATATTATTTTTCTAATTTTATTCATTAAGACACCTCCCAGATTCAAATCACCTTTACGTTGCCATACCAAATAAAAACATTCAAACTCTTCTGTTTGAAATGCCTTTTATACATATATTCAACGAATTGAATATATCTATAAATCAGTTTCTATTTATCATCGTCAATTTTTGTCAACACCAACTTTACAGATAATGCTTGCAATAGCATTATCTATAATTTGTCGCATGATTTTTTTCTTCACATATTTTTCCGACCAAATCAATACGCGGTCTCTCTGGCTGATACAGTAATGAAACGCAAATTGGCGGCCAACTATAGATGTTTATATCCATCTCGTCCTCTGCTGCCACAGCCAACATCTGTAACAATGCCTTTTTTACAATTCCTTTTTCCTTCATTTTGCTACCTCCTGTTTTGTTATTTTTGCCACAACTATACTTATAGCACACAATATAATCCCCCATGACATAAACCCCAAACAGCTTTCAGATGCTCCCATAACATTTAGTGAGAGAATAATAAGGGTCTCGAGAACCAGAACATATCTTGCTGATTTTTTAGATTCGCTTAACTCAGACAAGCTAAAATTCATTTTGGGATGATTTATTGTGCCTACAATCATTATCAAAACAAATGAAATACATAACGCTCCGAATACCAGAATTGGGTAAGAAGCAATTCTTTCACCAAAAAGCAATATTACAGTGAAAATTGCTAACGATTCAATATAGCAAATAATAAAATTATTAGCATGATATCCACCCGTATGTCTCCTAAGTAACAAGAAGAACCCCAGGAATAATACAGCAGGAACCAATTTCCCCAACCATATAGCAATAACACACATAGATATTAGAGATAAAAGTTTTTCCGCCATTATCTCAATTGCATATTCATAATATCTCCTCATAGCCGGAGTAATAATATTAAACGAAATCAGTGCGTTTACCGCAGCTTTCACCGGATTCACAAAATATACCCCCATAACACCAATGTATTTGTATTCATATCCTGCCCAAATTATATCAAGAAGAAACTGCGATTCAAGTATTCATGCAGAAATCGGCTATTTCAAGCATAAAACGACAAAAAATGGAGCGGCAAGCCGCTCCAGGTAATAATGTAAAAATTATGCAGTTTTATTTAATGGAAATATGATCGCAAAATAAAACTCATTATCCATACTCTTTATTGAATAGGTTCCACCATACTTATCAATTGCTTTTTTAATATTTCGTATTCCTATGCCATACTCATCGCTTCTAAAACGCTTTGATGTTTCTATCTGCGCTTTTTTGATAGTTAATATTCCAGGGCTGGTATTTTTCACAGAAAGAATAAGAATGTCATCTTCTGTCATAAATTTCATTTTTATCGTACGCTTGCCCTCGCATTTTTCACAAGCTTCTATTGCATTATTCAGCAAATTGGAAAGTATAACAACAAGATCCTCATCATCAATCGGTAGTTCAGACAAATCATTTATCCGAAAAACAAAAACAATTCCTTTATCCATCATCTCATTATATTTTTCGTTGAGAATTGTATTAATTATCACATTATTTGTGTCTATGGCATTTCTTTCCATATACATGGATTCATTTATTTCAGACACATACTTTTCAAGTTCCTGATACCTTCTTTCTTTCGCCAGCGCATCAACGCACAAAATATGGTTCTTAAACTCATGCGCCCTTTCCTTCTGCCTTTCCAAACTCTCTTGAATTGTATTATAAATATCTATCTGGTTTCTAAACTGTGTATACTCAGCTTCTTTCTCCTTGACCTCTACCTCCCTCACAATAATATCATTTATCAGAAAATAGATAAATATATTCATTAGTACCATCCCAAAGGCTATAGCATATAGTACATTTGCCTGACTCATATTCTGTATGTTGCTAAAGGCAACCGCCATAGAAAGAACCGAAATAATAGTAAATACAGGGAAAAACACGAACCGAATCCATTCTGTCTCAACCAAACCTCTTCCCTTCTTTTTATCAGATCTCATCTTCATAGCAAGGACTATCAGTAGCAAAATATTTTTTTCTATAATAACACCTAATCTTCCTGATAAGGTATTCCCTATATCGTTTACATCAAATTGCTCAAACAACGAGAATATTAAAGCTAAGGTAATAAGATCTAGTACAATCATTATACACAAAAAAATGATGGACGCTATAAAGAGCTTCCACACCTCGCTATCCTTCAGAAAATACATTAGTGCTGTCATTACTAATATATATGATAATGCACGTAATATAAAATAATCCTTAAAAACAAATCCAACTGCAAAAAAAGAAATCATATGTATCAACAGGGAAACAAAAATTTCCCGTCTTTGAATATATTTTTTATTAGGAAAGATAGCATTAAAATATATCCTGCTACAAATAACCTCTAATATCATTACAGAAAGATTATTTAACATTTCAAACATTATACTTCCCCCTTATACTCGACATATGCCTCTTTAACTGCACGATACTTGGTTCGAGGAATTGACAATTCCATGCCGTTATCCATTTCAGCAACATATGTCCGTATGTTTTTCACATGCTTAAGGTTTACAAGAAAACTCTGATGTATTCGTAGGAAGTCACACCCCTCCATCCTCTTCTCTATTTCGTTAAGAGTAGATGTTATTGTATATTTTCGCTTTTTACATCTTGAAACATAAAAGTTTACGGTATGCAAATCACTTTCAATATATATGATATTATCAATTGATAATTCTTTTTCACCTTCCTTAAACTCAAATGTGATTTTCCTTATCCCGTAATCCATATCTTTAAGTATCTCATCCATACATTCTTCTAATGATTTATCAAAGTTTTTGTCACCTTTGATAATGTACCGAAAAGCCTTTACTTTATATCCCTCTGTTGAATACTTAACATAAGCGGTCACAAAAATAATATATATATCAGGTGACAGTTCACGTATCATCTTGCCCGTTTCAAGCCCATCGATATCGTCCATATTTATATCAAGAAAGACAATGGCATTTTGTTCCAAATCTTTACAGTATTCAACGAGTTCTCTACCATTGTCAAAAAGGACAATCTGGTAATCTATATTCTTCCGGTCCATGGAGAGGGATACCATTTTCTCCATTTCCTTCTGAAAATGTCTTTCATCATCGCATATTGCTATAGTTATCACCGATATCCCTCCGTCAAATCTATTATCTTATTTATAGGCATTACATTAGAATAAACTACTAATTATATATCGGCACACTATCCATTACAATTTACTCTATGGATTTCTAATATAACACCAAGATGCTTTGATTTCTACACTTACCTATTTATTCGGCGAAATAGTAGCTACACACTTCAAAAGGAAGCAATTTTAACTGCATTGCTTCCTTTCAAATAATCCAATCAATCAGTATTTGAAGTATAGTTTTATATTACTGATGTAACCGATAATATACATCTCCCTTATTTGAGGATCCAATCGCATTAATTGTAATTGTAATATTATATTGTCCACTTCCGGGCAAATTTGACAGATTAATTGTTGCCAATTCATTATAATAATTCATAAATGAATATGTTTGTGTAGTTCCACTTAAAACAGGTGTCGCAGTTACATTCCCCTGCACCAGGTCTTTTTTATTGTCATTCGGACAATAGAATACTATATACACACCATCTGCTGCGGATACTGGAATTGGAAGATATGCTGAAATCGGGTTGTTTATTGCTCCATTTCTGGTAGCTGTTCCAAGAAATGTATATATTTCTCCATCAGGTCCAACAATAGTGCTGCTTGCATTTAGGGCAAATTCATCTCCGATCGACTCCATTGCGTATGCATATTTACATGGCGCAATTGCTAAGACAATAGCAAGTGCTAAAAGCACACCTAAAAATTTCTTAACTCTTTTCATTTGATTTTCCTCCTTTTCGTATCATTTTATGAATACTTCAAATACTAGTCTTGTTCCACGATATTTGCCTTGACATTATTATTCTTTAACTTTTTATCCCATTCATTCCAATCCCCAAAGCTTTTATCAGTTAATGCAATCTCATCAAACATTTTTTTTGCTTTTTTCCAATCAGATGGCATAAATGTTGCTGTCCAATTTTTTTCATGTAAAGTATTCTTATATGATATATTGTTAGGACCGATCATCATGAACCCATCATTAGTTCTCTTTGTCATACCTCTTACTTCAAAAGATGCATAAAACCACGCTTCCTCTTTCGTTTTAAGAATTGATGAGTATTGTTTCATATATACGTCTGCGAGCGAATTAAGCTTATCACGTGCATTATTATCCATAATTATTTGGCCCCCCTGGCTTTCATAGCCATTAGAGGTAATATAGTAAATTCCCGTTTTGCTATCCTGATTGACAGTAAAATTCTTTAACTGCTTTTCTTCTAAGTCCGATGCTCCCAATGCCTCTTTGATTGATTCCTCCAGTTCTTCATCAACCTCAACCATATTGAAAAAACCTGCTCCAAAATCGTTTATAAGAAACTTTTTCCCTGATTTCTCATCAACTTGTATGCAATTTTCTTTGAGTTTCCAATTAAATCCTTCTCCATTAGTCTTATTTTCTATTCGTAGATAACCCCCCTCTTTTCCACTAATTATATATTGATCTGTTTCTACTGTTTTAATAGAATCATAATCAGCCGTTTTATTTCCAAAAGATTCTTGTATATTGGATGATGATTCAACAGTATCATCCGGCATCGTATTATTAAGAGTATTTTTAAATTCATCTTTACTGCTAACGTTTTTCTTTTCTGTATAATGAGTAAACATTGTCATATTATTCCCGACTCTCATATTTTGACCTCCCTTAGAACCTACTGGTTCCATTGTAATACTCATCGCAAGTTAATAACAGTCGATATATTTGGTTCTTATAAATCGTCTCGTCATATCTCCTATATTAAACCATCTGTGTTTTATTATCGGAGCAAAGCATACAGCCTTCAACCATGTACGCATAAAAAGACCATAAAATACATAATTCGTCAATCGCCTTACCCTTATCTTATCAGAAATGATTAATGATACAGTTTAAGGTATGATTAAGCATCCTAAGTCTATATGTTATTATACTCGTAAATGATTTACATTTTTCAAATAAGATACCATTTGTTTATACTCTTTTTTATTAATTACATAATCCATATCTCCCTCCAAAATGACTCTTCCATCGTCTATAAGGATTATAAGATCCATTTCATTAAGAATTAATTGATGGTGACTGATAACTATAACTGTCTTTTCTTTTAATAATGTGTGTACTAATTCGTTTAAATGTAGCTCAGATGAATAATCCGCATTTGATGTTGCTTCATCCAATATTATTATCGGACGATCAAGAAGCAATGCACGAGCAAGGGCTATTTTCTGTTTTTGACCACCTGATAGCATAATGCCATTTGCCCCGACATTATAACCAAAAGATACTTCCCTTATGAAATCTGACAAACCACTTTCATCACATACTTGAATCAGCTTTTTTTCGTCTATATCTTGATATAAGCAAATATTGTTCCTTATACTATCGTTGAAGAGATACACATCTTGACTGACGACTGCGAACATCTCTCGATATGCTGCCATGGACAGTTTTCTTATATCTATATTATCAAGAGTTATGCTTCCTTTTTGTGGCGTTCTCAACCGAAGAAGAAGGTCTACTAATGTACTCTTTCCACATCCATTTTTGCCAATCAGAGCCACCTTATTTCCCTTAGATATACACAAATCCACATCTTCGACAGCAGGATCATTATCAGAATATGAAAATGTCACTCTGTTAAATGTTATTTGCTTCCAATCCGGTATTTCTATTTCTTCAGCATCATCTTCTTCAGCTACTGACATAAATTCATAATACCTCTTTGTCGATGGTACAATCCCTGATAACAGGTATTTTATATTTAATATAGCTGATATAGGTCCCGTAACATATGCGCTATATGTAACGAATGCAAAAATTGTTCCAATCGTTAGTTCCATATTGAATACAAGATTTGCACCAACAATATATATTATGAGCACCATCGCTTGCACCATCAACGAGTCAATCCCTATATTCCATTGGGAAAGAATATTCAGCTTTTTCTGTTCACTTATAACCTTTGTTTGATTTATAGAAAATTCTTCTTTTTTCCTATTTGAAAGACCAAGAAGCCTAATCTCACGCACACCACCAACTGTATCCCCAAACCAGCCTGCATAATTCTTGCTTACGTTTATAAAGGAATCCATCATTTCTTTACGCTTTTTTGCAAAAAACTTCATCACAAAATACTTAAACGGGATAAACATCAGAACAATTATGGTCATGCGATAGTCAAGTATAAAAAGACCGATTATGCCTCCAATGATGCTAAATATTTGTGTAACCACAAAGAACATTCCTTCATCTGCTATAGAAATCATATTGGAAATGTCCAAATTCAAATTACTAAATATTTCTGCATAATTCCTCTTATCAAAATACTTTACCTGTACTCGAAGAAGATGTTTAAATGCTTCTTCGTTCAAGCTGTACTCTATTTTTGTTGATAAATTTATGCGTAGTTTTTCCGTAATTAGGTTCAATGCCGTAATGATCATATATATGAAAAATGATGACAAAGCAAGTTTTACAAGGAGATTGTAGTCTCCGCCTATGAAACCATCATCCATTATTCTTCTGCTGAACAATGGGAGACAAAAATTAAACATTGTAGCAAAAATAAGGATGCAAACAATACTACATATTGTAATCTTATATTTTGCAAGCAGACCTATTAATTTTTTTATCGCCTGCTTATCTGTCATTTCAAATTTCATTTATTTATCTTCTTTCTTTTCATACCTGTCAATAATAAACCTATAAACACCTTTAATTGCTTCCTCATCTATACAGGAATACATTATTTCTTGCGCAAAAACTCCATCAATGCTTATTGCAACCACTATACTTTCATCTATATATTTAAAATCTATACGCATATCAAAACCTTCTTCATGAAGCATGGAAAGGTCAACACCACGTTTCGTTCCTATTATAATTAGATCCGATTGTTGATAATACGTTTGCCAATAAATAAAATCATCCAGCTTCTCTGGTATCACCAGATCATATGGCAAATACTCAATGTCATATAGCGGACTATCCACAAGATTACATCCTGTAAACGCATTATATCCACTGCACGCAAACAGGTTCTTTAGTTCACACAGTTCTTTTATAATATCTGCTTCTTTATCAAAAACACAGCATATAACAGGTATATCAATATCCCCATTTTTCTTTTTCGATGATAAAATCTGTACTCTCCGGGTTTCTATACCCCAGAAACGGCATCCGTTGTCTAATGATTTAATTATTTCGTTTCCTAGATACACAATATGTTTTTTCAAATCTATGTATTCATTTATCTCTGTCAAATCACATAGCACCAGTGTATCTATATCCTCTATGCATTCCGATAAGTCTTTGTCTTCAACCTCAAAATAAAATTCTGTCGTTCTTCCTACATACAACGGAGAAATCCATGCTTTTTCTATCCAATCTGGAGAATATATAAAAGTAGTCCTTTTGGCAGCCAATAATGCTCGCATATCATCTATCGACATAATTCCTTTTTCACCAATCAGCTTCCCCACCATGGATACCACATACGGTGTTGCATAACTATTGCTTTTCCCTAGATAAAAAGAGAAACCTTCGATTGTAATTTTGTGATTCGAAGGTGCAATGAAGTCAATACCTTTTTGGAACTGCTTTTCCTGGTCGGTATAAAAGCTTTCCCCAGCCTCTATCCCAATCACATTTGAAAAAGATGCTGGATAAGTGATGAAACCATCATTTGACGCTGCTGCAACTATAATAAATCCTTTATTTCCATAATGATTTATTATTTTGCGCATAGTTTTTTTATCTTGAAAATATGTTGTTCCCATACTATTATTAAGAATATATATATTATTTCTATTATAATAATCGAGAGCAATGCACATATTATTAAGATTACCCTTTCCATTTTCATCAAGTATTTTTACACAATGTAAAGAACACTCATCCAAATACTTCTCAATAATAAGAGCACAAATGGTTCCATGTTCACATACAGACAAGTCAATCTCACCAGTTCTATCAGCAACAGTATCCTCTATGATTACTTTATTTTCTACATCCCTTTCTAAACGCTTTTGATCTATACCATTGTCCAATATTCCTATTTTCTGCATTAATTTCATTTATCCTTTTCATGCAAACATTTTTCTATTTCACCGACAATTTCACCTATAAATTGAAATTTATAATCAAAAATCACATCATCAGGAAAACTAATATCAAAGTGCTTTTCGAGTTTAACCATCAAAAAATAAGCTTCTGCCGGAAGCAATGCTATATTATTTCCAAAAATATTTTCTTTCATCGGTTCTTTGCAACTACTCAAATCTCTAAACAAGCTTTCCTCAAATATTTTAGTTACATCTTCCAATATTTTTTTCTGCATATGAACTTATCCTCATATTATTTCCACATCAGCATATTCAAGAAGTTTTTTCTCTGCCATTTCCGCAATCTTTTTTCCATCAATTCCGTTCATAATATTAAATATCTTATGATTCCGATATTCTGAAACATTACTTTCCACATCTCTATAAGATACTTTATAATACTGTAGTTGTTTTGACTGCTCTGATTCGTTTAAATCAACATCAAATGTTGATATATTAAATATGTCTATATCAACACCGCTTTTATAATGGATTGCACGTGTCAAATCATCAAAATATTGATCTGTATATTTTCCATACAAACAGCTCATTATTAAAACATCCGGTTTTACCGCTTGCATCACTTCATAAAATGTAATTCCAAAGTACCCGGGAAACTGCTCATTATATGGCATTACGCCACCCGGAATCCCTAATATAATAACATCAGGTTGTTCTTCTTTTTCGATAAAGCGAATATAATTATTCAAATAAAATATTTTGTCCTCTTCTTTTTCCTTATTAAACATATACTCAGGAAACGAATGAAATCCGAATATATATCCATATGGTTTTGAGCAAATATGGCTCACTTTATAGCCCTGCATTTTCATGTATTTATTGATTTCAAGTTGAATCTTAAACTTATGTGTCAATTCATGAGTTCCTGCTACTACAATAACCGGAGTTTCTATCTTATATAATTTCCTTAAAAAACTAATATCTCCTTGTGTTTCACATAAGTTAACCATATGTCTTTCATCATTATTAAAAAGACTAATAATATTGTCATGAGGTGCTGACAAAAAAACAAAATCTTTATTATGTAGCAACCCTTCTCTTATGAAAGGCACCATTGCATTTGTTATATGCGCATTATCCATGTCAGCTATGATAATAAATGCATCAAATTCTTTTTTATAATCTACCTTGGTCTCAACCTTAATGCCTATATCAACTCCACCATCAACAAAACCAGTGTCCCGATCATCAACACCCATTCCCTTTAATGCTACAGCCCCTACTATCTCATAATCAGTAATCATATCCTTATAACGTAAAAGCTCACAGCATGAATTGCTATATGGAAAAACTACCGCTTTCTTCATCTGTCGTTTTCCTCCAATTCTTCAAAATCCATTTTCAGATCCTTAAGAACACAATAACTCATAAAACTTCTTTCCACAGAATTCCTAATTGATTCACATCTTGTCAATCTTTTTTGAGCCGATAAAACATCTCCATCCTCTGCGTATGCAGCACATGAATTACAAAAACGAAATGCCCAACATTTCTTGCAATGACTTTCACTAATCTGCCCCACATTTAGAAGCACCTTTGCTTTTTCGATATCAATACCATGTTCAACATCGCCTATACACATTACACTGGAACTCTCATTTACTCGTTCACAGGGATAAAACTTACCATCCGCATTTACAAACAGCCTTTGCAGTCCTGGAACACATGGTCCTCCAGGATGCGATATTTTAAAATCAGAACCATCTCCTTTTAGTTCATCGGCAACATTCTTTTTCAAAGAAATCAAATAAGCAGAAACTAACGGAGACACCTTTTCTTTATGTCCTCTAAAATAGGCTGCTATAGCCTTGAATTCCTCATATGATTTATTCCTGTAGTAATCTGGATGCACTTTTATTATTTTCTGTAGGTTATTATCATTTTTTTCGCCAGCAGTAACAAAGATGTCCTTTACTCTTTCATCGTACATAAAGAAATCATTAGATTTTTTGTATCCATCTTCTGGATCTATAACCATATTAAACCTTACATTATTCAAAAAATTAGGATAATCTTCCTTTATCCATTCAATTTTTTCCATAACGTTATCAAAAGTGCCTTCTCCATTAGCTGCATATATGCGATTTTTATCTTGTATCTCTTTTGATCCATCCAAACTTATTGTCAAATAAAATCGATGCTTAACAAGAAAATCCAATACATCTTTGTTTAGCAAAGTAGCATTTGTTGTTATATTAAACTCTATAGGTTTTCCAAATACATTATTTTTAATATACTCAACACACTGTTTTATGAGCTCTATTTCCAAAGTAGGCTCTCCACCATAAAAGCCAAATCGATATTTCGAACTTTGAGAACTATGCGCTATATAATAATCTATTGCTTTTTTTGCTGTCTCAAAGCTCATTCTTTTATTTGTATGCCGTCTATTAATGTAGCTGCCGGAATACACACAATACTTACATCTCAAATTACAATTTTGTGTCACTTGCAAAGTTAACATATGAAGACAATTATCAATCATATTCTTTATAGACGCTGTAAGCGGATGCTCAATTTTTTCTAATTTAGAAGGCCTTAAATATCCTTCATCAATCAGTTTGTCTATGCTTTGATTCTTAACAGTGCTTTGGTTCTTAATAAAAGCCGAAACGTCCTTATATAAGGATTCTGTTATCTTCATAAGTGCATTATTATTCATATCATATATGTAATAACCCTGAGCAACTCTAAATAAGTGTACTGCAATCTCTTCTGAATTATGTGACATTTCATCATCTCCTATAAAACATAAATGGGATTGTCCGATAAGACACAGACAATCCCAAATACAACTTTGCAAGTTCCATTTCCACAGATTACTTAGGCAAACAGAACATAAGCTCTATGGCCTATGGTATCTTAATTCCATAAAAGATAAATCGTTCCATAGGTTTGGCTCTGTGTCCCATTATACAAAAGCGAATCAACTGCACTTGATGCACAAGACTTACATACGCAAAATGAACAGTTACATGTTGCGTATGCCTGCAAGGTGTTTGTGCTACCAATTCTTTTCTTTCCGAGCTTTTTCATGGTTTGCATCCTCCTTTCCTGTATATTATTGGCTATGACCATAGCTTATAAAAATATCAATATATAAATAGAACATATTTTGCGGTGTCAAGTAATATGACCTTCCATAATATTTTGCAATTAAATCCCTAATATCCTTGACTGTAATCAATAACATGCTCAAACATATTTCTTACTCAATTTCTATGATTTTCTCTAAGTCATGCTAAACTGTAATGTTCAGCCGACTTCCTGCCTCCATGCTGTTTATAGTGCCTTCTGATACGACCTCAGCTTCCCCCTTACCTAATTTAGAAATCACTTCTTCTACAGAATCCCCCTTGGAGATCA
>DFFQ01000101.1 GCA_002371025.1 Lachnospiraceae bacterium UBA3772
AGACCTCGTAAGAATCCTTTACCAGAGACTATTGGTAATGCTGAGGTTAAGATTGAACAGCCAGTAAAAGAAGAGACAATGGTTCAGGAAAAACCTGAAAGAGTTGAGCGAGAAGAAAAACCTGAAAGATTTGAAAAATCTGATAGAAGCGAAGGTAGATTTGATCAGTCCAGAAATAATCGTTCAAATGGACACGACATTCAGTTAAGAAAGCAGCAGCCTCCTATGAAGCAGGGCTCAAAGCTTCCTCAGAGACAGCAGCCTGGAAAGACACAGGTATCTGTAAGACAGAATAATCAGCCATTGGTTAAAACTAAAGTTCAGACACCAGCTGTCCAGGATAATAATACTCAGATGGTTGAGAGTGGTGAAGAAGTTAAACTTAAGGTGTTTGATGGTCAGGAATATAATCCGCAGTTAATGTCAGATGAGAGAGCTTACGGTATCTTAGAGGTTATGCCTGATGGATATGGTTTCCTCAGATGTGACAATTATATGCCTGGTGATAAAGACATTTATATGGCACCGGGACTTATAAGAAAATTCGGACTTAAGACCGGAGATATGGTCCGCGGTCCAATTAAAGCAAAGTCAGGAAATAATGAGAAATTTGGCGCTCTTCTTTATATTGAATCTGTAAATGGAATGTTTCCATCACAGATTGGTAATAGAAAGAATTTTGAGGAACTTACACCAATTTTTCCAAATGAGAGAATAAAGCTTGATTACGATAATGCACCTGCATCTCTTCGTATGGTAGATTTCTTCTCACCAATAGGTAAAGGTCAGAGAGGTATGATAGTATCTCCTCCTAAAGCTGGTAAGACAACTCTTTTAAAGCAGATTGCCAAGAGAATCAGTGTTGCATATCCTGATACAAATCTTTTAGTTCTTCTTATTGATGAAAGACCAGAAGAAGTAACAGATATAAAGGAATCAATTGAAGGTCCAAATGTAGAGGTAATCTATTCTACATTTGATGAGCTCCCAGAACATCATAAGAGAGTATCTGAGATGGTTATCGAAAGAGCTAAGAGACTGGTTGAGAGTTCGAAGGATGTAGTAATCCTTATTGATAGTATCACAAGACTTTCAAGAGCATATAACTTAACAGTACCACCAAGTGGACGTACTCTTTCAGGTGGTCTTGATCCTGCTGCTCTTCATATGCCAAAGCGTTTCTTTGGTGCAGCAAGAAATATGCGTGAAGGTGGAAGTCTTACAATCCTTGCTACAGCTCTTATTGAGACTGGAAGCCGTATGGATGATGTCGTATTTGAAGAATTCAAGGGTACAGGTAATATGGAACTTGTTCTTGATAGAGAACTTTCTAATAAGAGAGTATTCCCTGCAATAGATATCGTTAAGTCAGGTACAAGAAAAGATGATCTTTTACTTGATTATGATGAGCAGGAAGCACTTAATCTTATCCATCAGCAATTAGGCGGCCCTAAGAGTGATGATATTACTGAAGAAATCATTAAATTATTTGGCAAGACAAAGAACAATAAAGAATTCATTTATTATGTGACCAAGCTTTTGGGTAAGAGATAAAAATCTGCTTGCACTTATATAAATGCTATGCTAAAATCTTTAACGTTACTGGTATGAGATCGAGATATGCAGAATCGCTGTATATGGTGTCTTATATACGTTATTTAAAGGAGAATCAATTATGAAGTCAGGAATTCATCCAGAGTACTTTGAGACAAAGGTAGTTTGCAACTGCGGTAATGAGTTCGTTACAGGTTCAACAAAGAAGGAAATCCACGTAGAAATCTGTTCTAAGTGCCATTCTTTCTACACAGGCCAGCAGAAGGCTGCTAAGGCTCGTGGACGTATCGAGCAGTTCAACAAGAAATACGGAACACAGTAGTAAGTATTTAAAAAACAGGTTGGGACAAGTCTCGACCTGTTTTTTGTTGTAGACATAGAGTTGTAATTGAGTGGCCACATGCCGCGAGATTATAAGTATTTACGATGTATTATAGTTAACATAAAAATGGACCATACTCCCCGGGACTATGGCTCATTTTGGGGGAGTGAATGATGAAGAAGATAAGTATCGGTGGACAGGCTGTATTAGAAGGCATAATGATGAAGGGAAAAGACAGTTATGCCCTTTCCATTAGAAAACCTGATGGAGAGATAGAAGTAGAAGTAACAGATTATGTTTCATTTAATGAGAGGTGCCATACAACTCATATTCCTATTGTAAGGGGAGTTGTGGCATTTATAGAATCTCTTTATATTGGACTTGGAACTCTTATGAAATCTTCTGAATATATGGAAGATGAAGAAGAAACTAAAAAATCGGATGATAAAAAAGAGAAAGAAGATGGAGATAAGGCTTATCTTATCGGTACTCTTGTACTTTCGCTTGTTTTTGCCATCGGTTTATTTATGCTGCTTCCGGCTTTTATTTCTAATCTTTTATATAAAATAACAGATAAGCATTGGGTAGTTAATCTGGCTGAGGGACTTATCCGTATGGGAATATTCCTTTTATATGTTACAGTCATCTCAAAAATGCCTGATATAAAAAGGACATTCATGTATCATGGAGCAGAACATAAAGCCATAAATTGTATGGAGGCCGGTGATGACCTTACTCCTGAAAATGTATTAAAGCATACAAGATTCCACAGAAGATGTGGAACAAGCTTTTTATTTATTGTAATGTTCGTGAGTATTATTGTATTTATGTTTGTAAAGACTGATGTGATCTGGCTCAGACTTCTGTCAAGGATACTCCTTATCCCTGTCATCGGTGGTATTTCCTTTGAGTTTATAAGATATGCGGGTGCTCATGACAATGCAGTTTCCAGAGTTCTAAGCGCACCAGGACTTTGGGTTCAGAGACTTACCACAAAGGAGCCGGATCTTGCTATGGCCGAAGTAGCCATAAAGTCAGTTGAAGCTGTTATTGATTGGAGAGAATATGTAAAATGTGTCCGTGAGGATTCATTTGAAGACTAAAGTTATTCTTTAAGAGGACTAAAAATGACATTTAGAGAGAAGTTAATAAAAGCAACAAATGAATTAAATGAAGCGGGAATTGACGCCCCGGGAAATGATGCAAAAATATTAATGGAATATGTGACTAAAATGTCATCAATGGAACTAATCCTTAATGGGAGGGATGAGTTCCCGGCTGAATTTGAAGAGCAATATGATTCGTTGATAGAAAAAAGAAAAGAGAAATACCCTCTTCAATATATTACTAATGAAGCTCCGTTCATGGATTACATTTTTACTGCCAGGGAAAATGTGCTTATACCAAGGTTTGATACAGAGATTCTTGTATTAGAGGCATTAAAGAAAGCAAAAGAAAAGGATAAGAAGCTTAAAGTCCTTGATATGTGCTGTGGCAGCGGATGTATTGGCATAAGTTATTATTTAGAGAGAAAGAAAGAAGATATGGAAGATGAGGTGACGCTTGTGGATATCTCAGATTACGCCATAGCTCTTTCAAATGAAAATAAGGATAAGTTAAATGCAGATGTAAAAATAGTAAAATCAGATTTATATTCAGAGCTTTCGGGTGAAAAGTTTGATATTATTTTATCTAATCCGCCATATATAAGAACGGCGGACATAGAAGAGCTTATGGAAGAAGTAAAAGACCATGAGCCTCATCTTGCACTTGACGGAACAGAAAATGGGCTGTATTTTTATAAAAGAATAATTGAGGGCTTAAAGGAGCATTTGAATGATAATGGTAGTGTCATATTCGAGATCGGCTGCGATCAGTATGAAGCAGTTAAAGGACTTCTTGTAGAGGCTGCATTTGAATCTGAAAAAGTAAAAGTAATAAGAGACCTGGCAGGTCTTGATAGAGTAGTAATAGCAGATAAATAAAGGAGTTTTATAATGTTTGATAAGTTAGAAGATCTTGTAAAAAAATTAGAAGAAATAATGGAACAGCTTTCTCAGCCTGATGTTGTTAATGATCAGCAGAAATTCAGAGAACTTATGAAGGAGCAGAGCAATCTTACTCCTATCGTTGAAAAGTATAACGAATATAAGGCAGCAAAGCAGGCAGAAGAAGACAGCCTTATGATCATCGATGAAGAGTCTGATGAAGAGATGAAGGAAATGGCTCGTGAAGAGCTGGCTGAAGCTAAGAAGAACATTGAAAAATGTGAGCAGGAGCTTAAAATTCTTCTCCTTCCAAAGGATATCAATGATGATAAGAACGTAGTAGTAGAAATCAGAGCTGGTGCAGGTGGTGATGAAGCTGCGCTTTTCGCAGGTGAGCTTTTCCGTATGTATCAGAAGTATGCTGATAGTAACAGATGGAAAACAGAGATTGAATCATCAGATGAAACAGGGCTTGGTGGATTTAAGGAAGTTGCATTTACTATCAGTGGTAAGGGAGCGTATGCTAAGCTTAAATATGAAAGTGGTGTACATCGTGTACAGCGTGTACCTGAGACAGAATCAGGCGGACGTATTCATACATCAACAGCAACTGTTGCGATAATGCCAGAAGCTGAAGAAGTAGACGTAAAGATTGATGAAAAAGATATTCGTATCGATGTAATGCGTGCATCAGGAAATGGCGGTCAGTGCGTAAATACAACTGACTCTGCAGTACGTCTTACACATATCCCTACAGGCATTGTTATTTACTCACAGACAGAGAAGTCTCAGCTTCAGAACAGAGCTAAGGCTTTCAATCTCCTTCGTACAAAACTCTATGATATCGAGCTTCAGAAGGCACATGACGCAGAGGCAGAAGCAAGACGAAGCCAGATTGGTACTGGTGACAGATCAGAAAAGATCAGAACATACAATTTTCCACAGGGACGTGTAACAGATCATAGAATCAAACTTACATCATACAGATTGCTTGATGTAATGAATGGAGATATAACAGAATTTATTGATGCGCTTACTGCGGCCGACCAGGCTGCAAAGCTTGCTAAGATGGGCGATCAGGAATAATCTAAGGTGAATTAATCATCCCTTTAAGTAGAGATTATAAAAAACTACTTAAGGGGATTTTTTTATTTTTTAAAATTGTATATACTGTAAGATGTTGGCTTATTATTGTGAAATAAATGATACGATAAGAAGCAAATTGAGTTATGAAATATGCTCTGTGATAAGAGATAAATCGGAGCGAGAAATGTGATTTGTGATAATAGATGATGTGGAGGGGAAGTATGGCAGACAAGTGCAATATTTGCGGGAAGAGATCTGGAAATTATAAAGTAAAGGATGGGGCAATCTGCGGAAAGTGTTATGATAAGTATACTGATGCGGGTTATGTGTTTAAGAAGAAACTTACAATTGCAGAAATAGAGGAAGTTATAAAAAAAGAAGAGGCAAAGGAAGCGCAGCTTGAATTTAAAAAAGAGGATTTAGATGAAGCTAAGGGGAATTTAAAGTTCTGGGTTGCAGGATTTTTAATCGGACTTGTTGCATTTGTAATTCTTTGGGCAGATTTTTTTGCATATGCATTTGCAAAAGAAAAAAGAGTTGTAGATGCAGAGCTAGTAGATGGATATGAAATTGAGGACTATAAGGAAAATGATAAAGGAGAGAAGAAAAGCAGCATATCTGGAAAATATGAATATGAGATAGATGGGAAAAAGTATACAATTCAAATATCTACAGGAAGCTATGTATATATTGCGAGAATAAAGGTCTATAAAAAAGGCAATGGAGAATGGAATTGCTATTTAAAAAATCCTAAGAGACATTTTGCAAGTCTGGGATTTGTGCTGTTATCTATTATTTGCTACTGGCTTGGAAAGGATGACCTTAAAAAATATATAACAGTGTTAAAAAGGAAAAAACATAAGGCCTAGAGGGGCTTAAAAATTAAATTCTAAAATATTGAGAATGTTTCAAAATTTTTGTTGACAGAAAGATACCAAAGTGGTAATCTATAAAAGCTGTCGCTGATGGCAACAAATCAGCGATACATGATATTGATCTTTAACAATTTAATAACATG
>DFFQ01000034.1 GCA_002371025.1 Lachnospiraceae bacterium UBA3772
GAGCGCCTGGTTTGGGACCAGGAGGCCGCAGGTTCGAATCCTGTCATTCCAATTGCGGATAAACATAAAGAGTTGCAAACTTTATGGGGAGAGATATCCTTGCTCTCCCATTCCGTCAGTATATAAAGGATGTTTTTACTAAAGGAGGTAAAAAATGAAAGATGTAAAGAGGACTGTTTTAAATAATGTCGGAATGGTAATTGATTAGGGCACTGGCGAAGTTATAGAAATTGGAGAAGGAAATAATTATAGGATCACTATTGAAGAATGTGTTTAGAAAGAAGGGGATGGAGCCGAATATATACCCTTCATGACACAATGTGCCTTCTCGAAGTTATTTAGAGGAATAGAATTGGAACTTGATAAAAGATTGAGTAACCCTGAATTGGCTACAGTTATTTTTCTAATGCATTTTGTTTGTTATGGAGATTGTGTGCTGCGCAAGAATGGAGATAGTCGTGGTCATGCATTAAACATAAAAGAACTTGCCGAAATACGTGATATGAAATATGACACGTTAAGGAAGATTATGAATTCATTAAAAGATAAGGACGTTATTGGTTATCATGTTCGAGGTGGTCAAAAGTGGATTACTGTTAATCCATATATTTTATGTAGGGGTGTGCAATTTGAACCATGGATTATTAAGTTTTATGAAGATTCTATATGGGCTAAATTCAAATTACATCGAACTAAATAAAAACTAAGAGTAAAGAGGTATCGTTTTGAAAAATTTCGGCATTTTAATTAGTAAATGTAAGGCGATTGTTTACATCTGGAATCAGAAATGTCGTCTGGTTTCAGATATAAAAATCAGAACTGGTGTCTGATTTCAGAAATATGATTAAAAGGATGGTGAGATTATGATACGGCTGAAACCAGCCCTCACGGAAGACGAGGTTAAGAAGACGGGAGTTGCTTAGATTCGACAAGCCTATAATAATCTCGCAAAAGATTATAATAGACTTATAGATGGTAAACTATATTACTGTCATAAGTGTAATGAGTTTCACGCAGTTGATGCGTTTTATAGTGATAAGAGATATGCTAGCGGTCTTTTCCCGATTTGTAAAAAATGTCTAATCGGTATGGCTTGTGATTATGATAAGAAAACCAATCAGTACACTGACAATCGTGAAAAAACAATGGATGTTTTAAAGATGATGGATCTTCCATATATTGATTCAATGTATCAATCTGCGCTTACATCATGTGCGGAAGATGTCCAAGATAAACATAGGAATACGGCGTGGAGTCATTATATTACTGTAATTAAATCACTCCCAAATTGGCGCGGCTTAACGTGGAAAGACTCTGAGCTTCCGGCAGATTATCTGGATAAAGACGAAGAAGAAATTAATGAAAATTCTCGTATACTAAAACAAGCAAAAAAACGTTTTGGTGACGGATACACCAATGCAGACCTATTATTTCTTGAATCAGAATACCAAGATTGGATTAAGCGCTATGCATGTGAAAACAAAGCACAAGAAATATTGTTTAAACGTATTTGTTTTAAAGAACTTGAAATAGATAAGGCGCAAAAGGCCAAGAGGGATACAAAGGAATTGGATAAGACTTTGCAAGATTTAATGGGCAGTATGTCTCTTAAACCAAATCAAAATAATTCCAATGCTCTCACAGAGGCTAAAACATTTGGTTAGTTAATCCAGAAATGGGAAGACGAAAAACCTATACCTGAGCCAGAGGATGAATTTAAAGATGTCGATAAAATTGGACTATATATCGACGTATTCTTCAAAGGACATTTGTCAAAAATGATGGGATTAAAGAACGCATTTACTCCTCTATATGATAGGTTTATGAAGAAATATACCGTTAAGAAGCCACAATATAACGAAGATGAGGATACCGAAGTATTGTTTGATCAAATTTTCGGACCAAAGATTGAGGATGAATAATGGCTGAAAGAAAGAAGAAATCTGTTCAGGAAATTGCTCAGGATAAAGAACAGAAAATAATGAATACTGTTGCTTGGAGATGCGGGTATTATCGTGCAAATCCATAGAGATTCGTTTCCGAAGTACTAGGCATATCTCTTAAGTGGTTTTAGAAAATACTGATTTGGGCAATGATGCATTATAATTATATAATGTATCTTGCCGCTAGAGGTTAGGGCAAAACTTATCTTACAGCATTGTATTGCTGTGTTCGTTGTATACTATTTCCAGGTACTAAAATTATAGTTAGTTCGGGTACGTTAAAATAGGCGAATGAAGTCTTGTTGAAAATATAGGATGATTTCATGAAGCATTCTCCTATTCTATGTTCAGAGATTGATAAATGTAATGTTGGGCAGAATGATGCAACAATATCATTTAAGAATACGTCTTGGATTAAAACCAGAACGAGTACCGAAAATTCGAGGTCTGCTCGCGCCAATTGCTTAATTGGGGATGAATTTCGGATGATTGATGAGAATATTCTGAACACTGTTTTGAGAAAGTTTTTGACAAGTCCAAGACAACCGGGATATTTAAGAAAACCGGAATACAGGCATCTTCAAGAACGTAACCTTGAAATATATATGTCATCCGCATACTTTAAATCTTCATGGGCATATAAAAAAGCCCAAGATTATACTTTGAACTTTTTTGATGATAAACGTAAGTATTTTATAGTCGGATTGCCATATCAGATAAGTATCATGGAAGGACTTTTGTCTCGCGAACAACTTGAGGATGAAATGGCGGAAATGAGTTATAACGAGATGCTACAAGCCATGGAAATGGAATGTTTATGGGTCGGCGACGACGGCGACAACTTATTTAAATTTGACGACATCAATAAACGCCGGAAAATCCGTAATGCGTTTTTCCCGCTGAAATTTTATAATGATAAAATTAAAATTCCACCCTTAGCATAGGCAGAAAAACGAATTCTTTCTGTTGACGTCGCCCTTATGGGATCAACAAAAAAGAAAAAGAATGATGCTTCTGCTATTTATATAAATAGTGCTATATAGGCAGACAATACAAGCTACCAATCGAATGTTGTATATGGCGAGACATTTGAGGGATTAACAACTGATGAATTAGGCATAATCGTTATGCGTTACTTCTATAAATACAAATGTACAGATTTGGTATTAGATACAAATGGAGTTGGTTTGGGTGTATATGATTTTATATGCAAAGACCAGTATGATGCAGAAACCGGAGAAATGTATAAAGCGTTGTGTTGCTGTAATGATGATGACATGGCGGTTAGATGTAAAGTACGTGATGCAGAAAAGGTAGTTTGGTCCGTAAAAGCTACGAGTAATTTTAATAATGAAATCTGTGTGCTTTTAAGAAATGGTATTCAAAATGGTAAGATAAGTTTTCTTATACCGGAACAAGAATGCGATGAAGATTTGTCTAAGGCTTATAAAGGATACTCAAAATTAACTCCGACTGATCAAGCGTATATTAAGATGCCATATGTGCAAACAACAATGGCAGAATATGAACTGGTAAAACTTGATCACGAAATCAAAAATGGTAATGTAAAAGTTAAAGAACAAGCTGGTATGAGAAAAGACCGCTACTCTTCTATCGCCTATAACTATTGGTGTGCTTGTCAGCTTGAGTTGAAATTGAAACCAAAACAAAATAATAACAACCTTATTGACCGCCTTACCATTCGTCCGGCAAAGCGGTTTTCAACATTTTAAGGAG
>DFFQ01000133.1 GCA_002371025.1 Lachnospiraceae bacterium UBA3772
AGATGTTAGTGTAGAGGAACTATTTAATAAGAAGTTCATGGAGTCTGTTTCAAAAATAGAAAAGTAACAAAATTATGGCAAAGACTAAGGAAGAAATAAAAGAATTACTGTCATCTTCACTATTTGTAGAGGGGCAGAAGAGCAACTATATATCCATCTCAGAAAAGGGGGATATAACCTATATTGAGTATCATTGCAAAAATGGTGCGAAACGAAAGTTGCAAAATCCTGAGGAGTTTGTGCAGGCAACTGCCTTTTTGAGGTTAATTATTGAATATAATTATTCTCCTCTGAATATTTCTGTAAACGAAGAAGTGCAGGTGGGTTCTGCGAGAAAAGAGGCGGATATATTGGTATACAATGAGAAAAATAACAAAATTCTAATAGTTGTTGAATGTAAAGAAGAAAACATCAATGAGCGCCAATTTCAGGTTGCAATAGATCAGGCTTATGTGTATGCTGATGCTCTTGCAGGTCAATATGTCTGGGTAACGTCTGGTATTAGAAATGAGTATTTTGAGATTGTTGAATTATTCCCTGTTGAAAGGATAAGTATTTCTGATATTCCTAAAAAGGATGGAAAAGTTGACAGATTTAAATATATAAAAGGAGGAAGAGAGCCTCAACCTGGTACAAAAGCAGAGTTAATGCAGAAGTTCAAATCTGCACATGATGCATTGTGGGGCGGCGGTGCATTAGCTCCAACAACGGCTTTTGATGAATTGGATAAACTTATCTTCTGCAAAATATGGGATGAGAAGTGGAAAGAAAATGATCCAATGTCAAAAGGAGAGCCTTTCGCTTTTCAGATAATATCTTATCCAGAAGATCACGACGATAAACAAAACACTAAAGCAAAAACAGAACTAGAGAAACGGGTTCGTCAACTATATGAACAAGGGAGAAGAAAGGACCCAGAAGTGTTTAAGGATGATATCAAACTTGATAAGCATAAGATATATACCGTTGTCCAATATTTACAAGACATAAATTTGTCTAAGACAGATTTAGATTCGAAAGGATTGGCTTTTCAGAAATTCATGGGTGAGTTCTTTCGTGGTGACTTTGGACAATTTTTTACACCTGATTCTATTGTGGACTTTATAGTGAAGTCTATCGGGATTAATAAAGATTGGAAGATTCTTGATACATCCTGTGGTAGTGGTGGTTTCTTATTACATGCGCTTAAAGAAGTACGAGATGAGGCCGATAATATCTATGATGAAGAAATTGGCAGTGCTTCATGGAAGAATTATTGGCATGAGTTTGCAGAAAAGCATCTATACGGAATTGAGATCAATGAGCAAATCTCTCGTGTGGCTAAAATGAATATGATTATTCATGATGATGGTCATACTAATATTATTACGAATGATGGTTTAAAGAACAATAAAGCCATAGAGATAGAAAACAGAAATCTGAACTTTCAAGATGGTAGTTTCGACTTGATAATGACCAATCCTCCATTTGGCTCTTCTGTGAAAGCAGATGAAGTTGGTTATTATAAAGAATACGAAATGTTTGAAAAGAATCTCGGTATCACGGAGATAAAAGATCGCATTATTGATGACAATAATAAGAACAAGTGGTGCACTTCTCAAAATACGGAAATATTGTTTTTGGAGCGGTGTTACAAATACTTAAATGAAGATACTGGGTACTTAGCTATTGTCATTCCCGATGGTGTTCTAACAAATTCCACAAGTCAGTATGTACGCGATTGGATTTTAGAGCATTTCAGAATTTTAGTAGTTGTTTCTTTACCACTACATACATTTTCACATGTAAAAGCAGGAGTGAAGTCTTCTATTTTATTCTTAAAAAAACACCCAAAAGAGTTGACTAGGAAACTTGAACAGGCCCTAACAGAAATAAAAATCCAAGTTCGACAAGAAAAAGGACTAGACAAAGAACATCGTTCTGAAAGAATTTTAGAACTTTACAAGGAATCTTTTTTCAACAACTCTGAAAATTATGATATTCAGATGTATGATGTTAAAAATGTTGGCTATGATGCAACAGGAAAAACGGTAGACGGAAACGAACTTGTTTCAGTTGCAAATGAAATCAGATCCTTTTTTTCTAATTCAAGAAAAAAGTCAATACAAAAACTGAGTTTGACACAAAAGGTTTCTTCCATTATAGGCGATAGGTTTGATGTTCAGTTTCACGCGGGAATTAAATCCGTACTTGAAACTATAAAAGTTGTTCCTCATAAATTATTAGGTGAAATTGCAGAGTTTTCTTCAGAAGGGTGGGATCAAAAATCCTTATTCGTAGATACATTCCCATATATTGAAATTAGTGCAATAGACACCTTAACTGGAAATATTACAAATATTGAATCCATTCCAATAAAAGATGCACCAAGTCGGGCAAAAAGAATAGTGAGGAAGAATGATATCTTAGTATCAATGACAAGGCCTAATCGTGGTGCAATATCCCTATACAATAGAGATAATATATCTATTGCTTCAACTGGTTTCGCAATAATTAGAGGAACCGATAAATGTATACTAAAAGAATATTTATTCATGGTGCTAAGAACTCCACTTTCATTGGAGCAGATGTCTCTAAGAAGTACCGGTGGTAATTATCCTGCAATTATTGAATCAGAGTTGAAAAAAGTCATTATTCCCATTCCTACACTTGAAGTTCAAAAAAACATAATTGAAACGATTTCAAAAATGAGATATAAGGCAGAACAACTAAAAAAAGAAAGTGACGCTTTGTTAGAAGAGGCAAAACAAAAGATAGAAAAATTAATTTTAGAATAGTTATGGCAAAGTTAGA
>DFFQ01000020.1 GCA_002371025.1 Lachnospiraceae bacterium UBA3772
AAAACTTCTCTTTCTTCAACTTCCATTCCAAGGTAGTCCTTTGCAACTACTTCAAGAGAACGACGTGTGATAGAAGGAAGGATTGAATCAGACTTTGGAGTGATAAGAGTATTACCTTTAATAAAGATAAAGTTTGCACCACCTGTCTCTTCAACCTTTGTTCTTGTAGCAGGATCAAGATACATATTTTCTGCAAAACCATTCTTATGAGCATCAACTATTGCATGAAGACTCATAGCATAATTAAGTCCTGCCTTGATATTTCCTGTTCCTCTTGGAGCTGCTCTGTCGAAATCACTTACTCTGATAACGATCGGCTTTGCACCGCCCTTGAAGTAAGGTCCAACAGGAGTAACAAGAATTCTGAACATATAATCATCAGCTGGTTTAACACCAATAACTGAATTAGCACCGAACATATAAGGTCTGATATAAAGTGTAGCACCTGAACCGAATGGAGGAACCCATGCTGCATTGGCCTTAACAACTTCATCAACGGCCTCTACAAATTTATCAACAGGGAAGACTGGCATTTCAAGGCGAGCTGCTGAATCAGCCATTCTCTGGGCATTAAGATCAGGACGGAAGCAGACGATATGTCCATCCTTTGTTGTATAAGCTTTAAGTCCTTCAAAGATTGACTGTGAATACTGAAGCACGCCAGCGCATTCACTGATAGTTACAGTGTGCTCTTTTGTAAGAGCGCCATTATCCCATTTGCCATCTTTGAACCATGATACATAGCTCGCATCAGTTTCCATATATCCGAAACCAAGTGAGCCCCAGTCGATATCCTTCTTTTCCATAATTTGCATCTCCATTCTTAATTTAATAAATACATTTTATTCCGTATTAGTAGAATGTCAAGAAAATTTTATTCTATTCTGCAGTTTTTACCATATTTTTTAAACTAAGGTCCATGATTGGAGCTGAATAAGTAATGGCACCTGAAGAAACATAGTCAACTCCGATGGATGATATGTCACGAAGACGATCCTCTGTAACATTTCCGGAAACCTCAATTTCTGCTCTTCCATCTATCATATCTACCGCTGTCTTCATGGTCTGAAGGTCCATATTATCCAGCATGATGATATCAGCCTTTGCTTCAAGAGCTTCCTTAAGCTGATCTAAAGTTTCAACCTCAATCTCAATTTTTCTTACAAATGGAGCATATTCTCTTGCCATTTCAATAGCCTTCTTAACTCCACCTGCCGATGAAATGTGATTGTCCTTAAGAAGGACACCATCTGAAAGATTGTATCTGTGATTTGTTCCACCACCGCACTTAACGGCATACTTTTCAAAAGCTCTCATACCAGGAGTTGTCTTTCTTGTATCTAAAAGCTTTGTTTTTGTTCCCTTAAGAACTTCCACATACTTATTTGTATATGTAGCGATACCACTCATTCTCTGAAGATAGTTAAGAGCTGTTCTTTCGCCTGAAAGAAGAGCCTTAATATCTCCATAAATAACGCCAATAAGCTGTCCTTTCTTTACGAAATCACCATCTTTAACTTCTGTTTCAAATCTTGACTTGTCATCTAAAAGATAAAATACTCTCTCAAATACCTTAAGTCCGCAGATGATACCATCCTGCTTACAGATAAGGTCTGCTTTTCCGGCTGCATCTTCAGGCATAATAGCATTTGTAGATACATCTTCACTGGTAATATCTTCTTTTAAAGCTGCGATTATATAATCATCTATATTAATTCTAAAGTTTACACCATTTATCATAAAAAGCTTTATCCTTTCTCTTTATCTCATTCATAATGATCTTCTTATTATTTTCCTTCCACTTCTTTTCATCCTTAAGTGGCTCTAAATCAACTGAAGGTTTCTTTAAAGAAATATTTCCTATCTCTTCATTTATAACGTATCCGGCTCTTTCTCCAAATATAAGGCTCTCAAGAAGTGAGTTACTTGCAAGACGGTTAGCCCCATGAACACCATTACAAGCTGTTTCTCCAACTGCATAAAGATGTTCCATAGTAGTTCTTCCATAAGTATCTGTATGGATTCCTCCCATAAGATAATGCTGGGCAGGTGTTACAGGGATAGGCTCCTTGGTGATATCATATCCAGCTTCTTTACAATGATTATATATATTTGGGAAATGACTTAAAATTTCTTCTTTAGGTATATTTTCAAATGAAAGTCTTACGTAAGGAAGATCATCTTTCTCCATCTGTACCTTTTCAGCTGCTGTTACCACATCACGAGGCTGAAGTTCATCTGTGAAACGTTTTCCATCCTTTCCTATAAGAATGGCACCTTCACCTCTTACAGATTCTGATATGAGGAACTTTCTTCCAGGCACATTTTCATAGAAAATCGTCGGATGTATCTGAATATAATTAATATTCTCAAGTTCTATATCATGCTTTAGGGCTATGGCAAAACTGTCTCCGGAAATGTGACTGAAATTAGTGGAATTCTTAAATAATCCACCAATACCTCCGGTAGCGAGGATTACTTCCTTTGCATATATAAGGATAAATTCATCATCCTTTTTTGCAACGATACCATGACACGAATTCCCGTCTGTAATAAGGTCCATCATGGTAGTATGTTCACTGAATGTTATATTATCAGCTTTTTTTACTGCTTCAAAAAGCTTTGAAGTTATCTCTTTTCCGGTAACATCTTCATGGTGAAGGATCCTGAAGGTAGAATGTCCGCCTTCTCTTGTATAATCAAATGTTCCATCACTGTTCTTCTCAAAATCCACGCCATATGAAACCAGTCTTTCTATAACACGTGGTGAATTTTCGATCATTATCCTTACTGATTCTGCTCTGTTTTCATAATGTCCGGCTTTCATTGTATCTTCATAAAAAGAATCAAAATCGGATGGTTCTTTTAAAACGCAGATACCTCCCTGTGCAAGATATGAATCACTATTAAGGATTTCATCTTTTGTAATCATGAGGACCTTAAGGTTGTCTGGCATTGAAAGGGTAGCAAAAAGTCCCGCTGCTCCTGTACCGACAACAACAACATCAAATTCCTCTTCTCTGACTTTAATCATAGTCTTTCTTTGTTGTCCTTCTTTCCAACATAAATATATCTTTTTAAATATGCCACAACCCATGGTAGGTGTCAATGGGACGGTTTTTTCTTTAATCTTTAAAAAACATGTTGCGTGTGTTATAATGAAGAATGTTTTTTATTATTTTGGAAAGGAAGAATAGTCATTATGTACCAGGTAGATTTTACAAAGCCATGCCATGTACATTTTATAGGAATTGGCGGAATCAGCATGAGTGGACTTGCTGAGATATTAAATAAGGAAGGCTTTAAGGTCACAGGTTCAGATATGAAGGAATCTGAGACAACAAAAATATTAGAAGACAAAGGTATCAAAATATATATCGGACAGTACGCCTCAAACATAACCTCTGAAGAAGATATTGATCTGGTTGTCTATACTGCAGCCATTTCAAATGATAACGAAGAACTTCTCATGGCTAAGGAAAGAAATATCCCTCTTCTTACCCGTGCCCAGCTTCTTGGTCAGATTATGGAGAATTATAAATATTCTATAGCAGTAAGTGGAACCCATGGAAAAACAACTACAACTTCAATGCTTTCACACATTTTCATGGCTGCAGCCAAAGATCCAACCATATCAATAGGCGGAATGCTTAATCTTATAGGTGGAAACATCCGTGTAGGATCATCACCTTACTTTATTACAGAAGCATGTGAATATACCAACAGCTTCCATTCATTCTATCCTTATATAAGCATCATCCTTAATATTGATAACGATCACCTGGATTTCTTTAAGAATATTGAAAATATCGTAAAGTCATTTGCCAAGTATTCAACCAACCTTAAGGATAACGGTCTCTTAGTTGTAAACGGCGATATGAAATATCTTGATGATATAAAGGCAGCCGTTAAGGATAAAGACTGCAAGATCATAACTTTCGGTCTTAATGATGGAAATGATTATCAGGCTAAAAATGTAGTTTTAAATGAAGAAGGTCATCCAACTTACGACCTTTATATCAACGGAGAGTATATGGATAAGATTGAGCTGGCAGTAACAGGAATTCACAATGCTGTTAACTCCCTTTCTACCATTGCCGCTGCAAAATTCCTTGATATAGATCTTTCTATTATAAAAGAAGGTTTAAAAAACTGTGCATCAGCCCACAGAAGATTTGAATATAAAGGAACTCTTCCTGGTAACATCAAAGTTATAGATGATTATGCTCATCATCCAACAGAGATTGCAGCTACTCTTAAAGTAGGACGTTCTGTTGTAAAGAACGAGCTCTGGTGTGCATTCCAGCCGCATACCTATTCACGTACCAAGGCACTTCTCCCTGATTTTGCCAAGGCACTTTCAGTATGTGACCATGTACTTCTTGCTGACATCTATGCAGCAAGAGAAAAAGATGACGGCACTATCTCCTCAAAAGATTTGGAAAGAGAACTTAAAGCTTTAGGATGCGATGCTGTATATTTGGGCGATTTTGAGTCTATTAAAAAATATTTCAAATCTAATGTAAATAACAATGACATGTTGATAACTATGGGTGCCGGTAACATTGATTCTATCGGTGTTGAGTTACTTAAATAACACTTATCAACATTATCCACAAAATTTCAGGTCTCTTAATAGAGACCTGATTTTTTATTTATCAACATTTCAACTTTCTCATTATTTTTTATTGAGTCCGCATATTACTTATCTTTATAAACATACCCCTTCATTTTGGTTTCTATTATCAACAAAATCAACATTCTATTTCGAGCCTCCCATGGATTTGCATTAGCAAAATAAGTAATATATAATCTCATTGCAGTCAAACGAGAGGACACAAAAAACCACCGTTTGCTTTAAATAAATAAGGTATGAAATAGGGATAAAAAGCGTTATGGGTTACATCAAAGTTAAATCAGAAAAGAAAGAAAAATTCACCACAATATCAAACATCTTCATAGACAGATATATGCCTGAAGCTAACGGAGAATTTGTGAAACTTTACATCTATCTCATCAGACTTCTCCAGGATAATATCGGTGCTACAGTTTCATCTATAGCTGATAAGATGTCCTGTCAGGAAAAGGATGTTTGTCGTGGTATCAAATACTGGATTTCCAAAGGTATCCTTGATCTTAAATATGATAAGGCTGAAGATACTTATAGCATCACCCTTCTTAAATTAGAAGAGGAAGAAGAGAAAGAATCTTCATATGAAAGTGATGATTATCTTATGAATATCATCGCATTCCAAAAGAATGAGAAAAAGACAGCAGCAAAGAAGGAAGAAATTGCAGAAACAGTTAACGAAGTAACTCCTGTTTCTTCTGAAACAACATCTGTTACAAAGAAGAATCCTTCAAAGAAGCGCCTTACACAAAACCAGCTTAACCTTAAGCTTCAGGATCCGGAACTTATGGATCTTCGTGATGAGGCTGAAGCATATTTCCAGAGAGAACTTGCCCAGGAGGATATGAATTCACTTATCTATATCCACGACGAGCTTCATTTCTCTTTTGATCTTTGCGAATATCTCCTTGAATACTGCGGAGAGATAAAGAAGACTGATTCAAAGTTTTATGAGAAAGTTGCCATTAACTGGTATGAAAATGAAATAACAACAAGAGCCGAGGCAAAAGAATTCACATTGCGTTATTTCACCCTCTACGGAAAGATCTTAGAAAAACTTGGTATACAGTGGCACTCCATAAATGTGAAAGAAAAGTCATTTATTAACAAATGGACTACTACTTTCCTCTTCGATAATGCTATAATACTTAAGGCATGTGAAATTGCCATCGTTAACAGCCCATCTAAGGCTACATTTAATTATGTTGACGGAATACTTACAAAATGGCACGCAGCTGGAGTTAAGACTCTTAAAGATGTAGACAGCTACCAGTCTTCTACAGTTTCTAATGTAATAAGTGTTAATACTTCAAAGAAGCGTAATATCAATTCATTCAAGCAGACAGATCATTCAGACGATCTTAAGATGATAGAAGACCTTTATATGGACGAGGTTAAGGAAAATTGAGCAATTATTATATAGCTGATAAGAATGAGATTAAAAATATTTATAGTCGTTTAAAATCAGAGGCTCTTCGTAACAGAGTTCTTTGTAAGGAAGAGGTTTATAAAAAGATTCCAAGAATAGCTAAAATTGATGAGGAGATATCTCTCCTTAACATAGGTTTTATCAAAAGCCGTCTCAGAAATCCGGCCCTTGCTAAATCAAAGGATCCTGATATAGAAAGAAAAAAGAAGCTTTCACTTCTTAATAAAGAGAAAGCCACTCTTCTTAAAGATGCCGGTTATCCAGCAGACTATCTTTTGATCCACTATTCATGTCCTATCTGTAAGGATGAAGGATTTGTAGATGGAAAGAGATGCGAGTGTTTTAATAAAAGGCTTGCTGATATCCTCTATAAACAATCAAGCCATGCAGAAATAATAAAACAGGAATCATTTGAGAACTTCTCTCTTGATTATTACAGCCATGAACTTATAGATGGATACAGGAAATCACCATACGATAATATGGTGGATAAACTCGAAAAAGCAAAAGAGTTTACAAAACAATTTGACAACAGAGGTCAAAATATATTAATATACGGCGAGGCGGGACTTGGTAAGTCCTTCCTTTCGCATGCAATTTCAAAAGAACTTATTGAATCAGGTCATTCAGTACTTTATGTATCTGCAAATGAGCTTTTCAGCGACATTTTATCCAAGTATTTAATGTCCTATGATGCTGACACTAAGCTTAAAGTTGAGCCGGTGTATGAACTGGTTTATAATGCAGATCTGCTTGTTATAGACGACCTTGGCACAGAAGTTCCAAATAACTTTACTGCTTCCCAGTTATTTGAAGTGGTAAATCAGAGATTGATACAGAACAGGTCCACTATCATTACTACTAATCTATCTGTCCAGGACCTTAGTAAGGCATACAGCGAAAGACTTATGTCACGCTTTGTTGACCGATATGAGTTTTTCAATATATTCGGCAAAGACATACGTTACCAGAAAAAGCAACAAGCTTTTCAAAATAAAAACAAATAAGTACTTAAGTTGGAGGAGAAAGAAATGCCAGACGCAAGTAAACTTGTAACTGTTCCAGTAGGCAAACTTGGTATTATTCCATTACAGAGTTGCACATCACTCGGTGATAAGGTTAACCAGTACCTTGTAAAATGGAGAAAAGAGAGAAATCTCAACGAAAATAACTTTGTATTCAACGGCTATGAAAGAGATAGCTACATCATCGATTCTAGCTGCCCTAGATTCGCTTCAGGTGAAGCAAAGGGTACACTTTCAGAATCAGTTAGAGGAACTGACCTTTATCTCTTAGCTGATGTAACTAACTACAGCATTCAGTACAACTTAGGTGGTCAGATGATCCCTATGTCTCCTGATGATCATTTCCAGGATTTAAAGCGTGTGATCGCAGCTATCGGTGGTAAAGCTAACCGTCTCAACATCATCATGCCTTTCCTTTATGAATCAAGACAGCATAAGCGTAATAAGAGAGAATCTCTTGACTGTGCTCTTGCTCTTCAGGAACTTGTAAATTATTATGGCGTTTCAAATATCATTACATTTGATGCTCATGATCCTCGTGTACAGAATTCAATTCCTCTTAGTGGTTTTGAAAATGTTATGCCTACATATCAGTTCATCAAGTGTCTCCTCAAGAATATAAGCGACCTTCAGCTTGATAAGGATCACCTTATGGTAATCAGTCCAGACGAAGGTGCTATGCATAGAGCAATCTACTTCGCTAACCACGTTGGAGTTGACGTAGGAATGTTCTATAAGAGAAGAGATTATTCTAAGGTTGTTAACGGCAAAAACCCTATCGTTGCTCATGAATTCCTCGGTGATTCAGTAGACGGTAAGGACGTTATCATCATCGATGATATGATCGCATCAGGCGAGTCAATGCTTGACGTAGCAAGACAGTTAAAGGAAAGAAAGGCAAAGAGAGTATTCTGTCTTTCAACATTCGGTCTTTTCACAGCTGGTCTTTCAGTATTTGATGATGCATATAACAAAGGAATCATCGATAAGGTTATTACAACAAATGTTGTTTACCAGAATCCTGAACTCTTCACACGTGATTGGTATCTTTCAGCTGATATGAGCAAATATATTGCCATCATCATCGATCACCTTAATCACAACGCATCTCTCAGCTCACTTCTTGATCCAAGAGAGCGTATCCAGGCAAGAGTTAATGAGTATCGTGAGAATCATACAATCTCAGATAACTACGACGGATCAGCACAGTTCTAAATAAATAACTCATGCAATAAAAAAACTCAGCGAATTCTTTCGCTGAGTTTTTTTTGTCCCAGAATCTAATATAAGCCCCAGATTTTAAGTTTTTACACTTATATGACCTGATCCTCATATTTACTTAATTCTTCCACGTATAGCTCTCCTAAGCGGCTCAGATTGGATCCTTTACGTTTGATATAACCTATCCTCATCTTCTGGTTCTCTTTTAATGGAACGGCCTTATAGGCATCTCCATTAAGATCTTCACTTATTATACCGGAACAAAGTGTATATCCATTTAATCCTACCATGAGATTAAGCATTGTGGCTCTGTCATTTGCTTTTATTATCCTGCTGTAATTATAGGTAGAAAGCTGCTCTTCTGAAAGATACAGAGAAGCATTTAACCCCTGATCGAATGAAAGACATGGATAACAAGTAAGATCATTTATCGATATCTTCTTTTTATTTGCAAGAGGATGCTGTCCCCAAAGATATACATATGTATTACAGGTAAACAACTCCTTAAATTCAAGATCGTTTTCCAAAAAAAGCTTTCTTAATACTTTCTCATTAAAGTCGTCAATATAAAGGATTCCTATCTCACTCTTAAAATTCTTTACATTTTCTATTACTTCTTTTGTTTTAGTCTCATGCACTGCAAATTCAAAAGAGTCCATACCAAACTGCTTTACTACCTCAACAAACGCCTTAACTGCAAAGGAATAATGCTGCATGGAAACACTGAATTTCTTTTTAGATTTCTTCTCTATAAATTTGTCATTTAATAATTCAAACTGATCTAAAACCTGCCTTGCATATCCAAGGAAATCTTCTCCATCTGGAGTTATAACAATTCCTCTGTTGGATCTTAAAAATATATCGAATCCCAGTTCTGATTCTAAGTCTTTCACTGCTCCTGATAAACTTGGCTGTGACAAAAAGAGTTTCTTTGCCGCCACATTCATTGAGCCACTTTCTGCAATTTCAATAACATATCTTAACTGTTGCAATGTCATACTATCACTCACCAAATACAGTTGTTGAAAGGTATCTGTCTCCTGAATCAGGAAGAAGAACTACAATAGTCTTTCCCTTATTTTCTGGTCTCTTTGCTATCTCTGAAGCTGCAAAAAGTGCTGCTCCTGATGAAATTCCTACAAGAATACCTTCGTCTTCTGCTACCTTTCTTGTTGTTGCAAAAGCATCATCATTTGAAACAGGTATAATCTCATCATATACCTCTGTATCAAGAACCTTAGGTACAAAGCCTGCACCAATTCCCTGAATCTTATGAGGCCCTGCTTCTCCTTTTGAAAGTACCGGACTTGAAGAAGGTTCAACTGCTACAACTTTAATATCAGGATTTTTCTCCTTTAAAAATTTTCCTGTACCTGTTATTGTTCCACCTGTACCAACACCTGCTACAAATATATCTACCTTACCATCTGTATCTTCCCAGATTTCAGGTCCTGTTGTCTTATAATGAGCCAGTGCATTAGCTGAATTTTCAAACTGGCCAAGAATGAGCGATCCCTCTATCTCTTTATTTAATTCTTCAGCTTTTGCAATAGCACCCTTCATTCCCTTTGCACCTTCAGTAAGAACAAGCTGTGCTCCATATGCTCTCATCAGTTTTCTTCTTTCAACTGACATGGTTTCTGGAAGTGTGATTATTACTTTATAGCCCTTTGTAGCTGCAACTGCCGCAATTCCAATACCTGTATTTCCACTGGTTGGCTCGATTAAAGTTGCACCTGGCTTTAATTTTCCACTTTTTTCGGCTTCCTCAATCATAGAAAGAGCAATTCTATCCTTCACAGATCCGGCAGGATTAAAATATTCCACTTTTGCAATGATATTTGCTTCCTTTAATCCTTCCTTCTCCTGATAAGCCGCCAAATGAAGAAGTGGTGTATGTCCAATAAGTTCTGATGCATTTTCATAAATCTTTGCCATAATTTCATCCTCCATAACCTTTTATATTGTTTTTTCTTATATCCCACCTTACCTACCTGTTTGGTGGGTTATAATTTTTTCTGATATAGTAACACACTCTAACAAAGTATGTCAATGCTTAAATACCCATTAATCCTGACTGCGCCAACACGCCTTTTAAATAAAAAAAGGCCGCATTACATGCGGCCTTGCAATACTTATATTACTGATCCTCAGTGGAAACTTCTCTTCCCTGTTTTTCTTCTTTAAATATTTCCTCAAGTGTATGCCAACCAAGAACTGCACATTTTACTCTTGATGGCATATGTGCAATATCCTGAAGAGCTGATGCCTCTTCAAGCATCTCAAGTTCCTCATCACTTACCTTTCCTTTTATCATCTTAAGGAAAGTGTCTTTAAGAGAAAGCGCCTCTTCAACGCTTCTTCCAATAACAAGATCCAGCATCATATCAGCGCTGGCCTGTGATATGGCACAACCATCTCCTATAAAGGATCCATCTTCTATAATTCCATCATCAGAAACATTAAGCTGAAGTGTTATCTTATCTCCACAGGAAGGATTAACTCCTCGCATTTCTTTGTTATAAGTCATCAGCTTATGTTTATGTTCCGGATTCATATTATGTTCTGTAAGTATTTCATTATAGAACGTTCTATTCTCCATAACCCATTTTCCTCCTGACTGATGAAACACTTTCAATCAGCCTTTCTATTTCTTCTTCAGTATTATAGAACATGATACTTGCTCTGGTAGTAGGTCTTCCATCCATATATGTATGAAGCGGCTCAGCGCAGTGATGTCCTGCTCTTATAGCAACATTGTCTTCAGCCATTATAGCTGCCACATCATGTGGATGCACACCATCTATCTTAAATGTAAAAATGCCATGATGTTCATCAGGATCATCAGCCCCAAGAAGCTCCACATGTGGAATCTCTTTAAATTTTGCAAATGCAAGACGGCTGAGTTCTCTTTCTCTTTCTTCAATAGCCTCAAGCCCTATACTCTGTAGATAATTAATAGCTGCTTCAAGTCCTACAGCTCCACCGGCATTAACTGTTCCTGCCTCAAACTTATGTGGAAGTTCAGCATAAGAAACATAATCAGTCTCAACTGTCTCAATCATCTCTCCACCTGTAAGGAAAGGAGGCATTTTATTAAGCAAATCTTCCTTACCATATAAAACACCTATTCCAAATGGTCCAAGTAATTTATGTCCTGAAAATGCAAGAAAATCGCAGTCCATTTTCTGAACATCTGTTACAGAATGAGGTACACTCTGGGCACCATCAACCACAAGGTATGCTCCCGAGTCATGCACTAACTTTGCAACCTGGCTCATATCGTTCAGTCTTCCAAATATATTAGACATAGCTGTCATAGCTACTATCTTTGTCTTCGGTGTTATAAGAGCCTTTAATTTATCAAGATCAAATGATCCATCTTTTTCGCAATAAAAAAATTTAAGCTCAGCCTTATTTCTCTTTGCAGCCTCCATCCACGGAAGCATGTTACTGTGATGTTCAACAATAGTTGTTATCACTTCATCCCCTTCTTTAAGCAGAAGGTTACCAAGACTATATGCCACAAGATTAAGACTTTCTGAGGCATTTCTTGTAAAAATGATCTCCCTGTCAGAAGATGCATTTATAAACTGAGCAACTGTGTGTCTTGCATGCTCATACTTTTCAGTAGAGTCAATTGAAAGCTGGTAAAGTCCTCTGAAAGGGTTCGCATTAAAATGATAATAATAATCATTTACTGCGTCCAATACCACTTTAGGCCTCTGAGAAGTAGCAGAATTATCTAAATATATAAGATCAGTAGATTCAAAAAACGGAAAATCTTTTCTAATTGCAGCAACATCAAGTCTACTCATCCTCTTCCTCCTCAATTTCCTCATCCTCTTTTTTTAGTAAAGATCCAAAGATATAATCCTTTGTCTTTTCGTCTTCAATCTTAGAGGCAACTTCTGCTATTCTTCCATCTATCATAAGCTTATAGGCATTCTCTTCATCGATTCCCCTCGCCATTAAATAGAAAAGCACTTCATCACTAAGTTTTCCTATTGTTGCACCATGAGTTCCTTCAACATCTTCCTCAGCACAAAGGATAAGTGGTACTGTCTTATTAACTACATCCTCATCAATAAGAAGGACATCTTCCTTCTCGTCACCTACTGCACCGGCACATCCCTTTATAAAATCAATAGTGCCACGGAATACCTTACTTGCACTATTCTTAAGAACGCCATTACAATAGATATTACTCTTTGTCTCTTTTCCTCTATGTCTTGCAACATAGTTGAAATCCAGAGTATCTTCGTTCTTTGCAAGATATGCAGTATCAATTCTAAGGGAACTTCTATCTCCTAAAAGATTACAGCAAAGCCCTTCATATATTCCTGCTCCGCAAAGTTCAAGATGGATAACTTCAAATCTTGCATCTTCTGCACACTCACAGGATACATTATTATAGAATTTCATATCATCTTTAAAGCAGTGGATCTGAATCAACTTGACAACAGATTTTTTACCAATGATAAATCTCATATCACACGCTGCTTCTTTAATATCTGAACCTTCACAAATGATATGGTTCACAATAAAAGTACACTCTGAATCATTTCCAATTTCTGCCTGATAACAATTATATGCAAAGTCATTTTCAGAGTAACTGATATCTATTCTTACAGGTTCTTTAACCTTTGTATCATCTGCTATCTTAAAGCTTTCTTTTTCAATTCCAAAGCTTTCAGCCAACTGAATAAACTCACTGTCTAATCCAGACTCAAGGTTTAAGAATCTTTCCTGATCTAAAGTGTCATTTATCTTTATTTTTTTATCAGCTTCAATTATCTCATTTCCTTCTAAAGCTTCTGATGGAACTTTAACATAGGCCTCATTAACCCTGAGCCAGTTCCATGTTGGTGAAGGTAAATGATTTACGCTGATCTCTCTTAATTCGCTCATCTCCTACCTCCTTAACCTATGCTGCCCTTCATCTCGATACGTATTAAGTTATTCATCTCAACAGCATATTCAAGAGGAAGTTCCTTAGATACATTATCAGCAAATCCGCTGACTATCATTGTTCTTGCATCTGCTTCTGAAATACCACGTGACATAAGATAAAATACTGCTTCGTCACTGATACGTCCAATCTTAGCTTCGTGTCCGATATCAGCATCATCTGTTCTTACGTCCATTGAAGGAATAGTATCAGAACGAGAAATATCATCTAACATAAGAGATGCACAATCAACCGAAGATTTAGCACCTTTAGCATTCTTATTAACTACAACAGCACTTCTAAATGTACTGATTCCGCCATCCTTAGAAATAGACTTTGCACTTACAACAGACTTTGTATCCTTACCTGTATGAACTACCTTCATACCTGTATCAAGATTCTGTCCATTACCTGCAAAAGTGATTCCGGTATATTCCATCTGGGAATTGTCACCCTTAAGGATAGTCATAGGATAAAGATATGAAACATGAGAACCAAATGAACCTGATACCCATTCCATCTTGCCACCTTCTTCAACGATGGCACGCTTTGTGTTCAGGTTATACATATTCTTTGACCAGTTCTCAATAGTTGAATAACGAAGTTTTGCATTCTTTCCAACGAAAAGCTCAACACAACCCGCATGAAGATTAGCAACATTATACTTAGGTGCTGAACATCCTTCTATGAAATGAAGATCTGCACCCTCATCAACTATTATAAGTGTATGCTCAAACTGACCTGCACCTGGTGCATTAAGTCTGAAATATGACTGAAGAGGGATTTCCACAGAAACTCCCTTTGGTACATATACAAA
>DFFQ01000090.1 GCA_002371025.1 Lachnospiraceae bacterium UBA3772
CTTTCAATAAAACGGAGTTCTCCTCGGCTCGCAACCTTTAGCAATGTTTTAACAAGCATATATACATCAGAACGATTAGGATACTTATTAGGAGAGAATCCTTTTAACCATGTTGTAATCAATTGAATCTGTACTCTTTGATCTCTTGCAGACAAGAAATAATCCTCATAAGCTTGAGTTAAGAAAGTTGCAGATTTATACTTATATTGCGCTTCTGGCAAGGTGTTTTCATTGTTTTCTCTTGATAGAGACATCTCATCATTAATGAGTTTTTCTATTTTTTTAATTATAGAATAAAATAGGTTATAATCATTCTCAACAAAAGAATATCTGCACAGATTAGAAAGACGATTTACATAGTTTGTATCTGCATTATTTGAGTATGCATTATTGTTAACTCTTCCAACAAAATTCCATTGGTCCTTAACGCGCTTGCTTTCTGCTTTATCTTTTTTCTTGTTCAGTTCCTTTTCGAATTTTTTGTCTTCTTTCTTTGCTCTATTTTTTTCCTGAATATATCTAACTTCAATTTTCCCTATAATTTCAGAAGGTTTATTAAACGATATACTTTCTTTTACAAAACTAATAACCGAATATACGAGCAAGCTTACAACAATCATAGATATTGGCGTGAAAATCAATCCTACCCAATGATGCAATACATCAAATAGGAATATAGAAAAGAAGCCATATAGCAACAACCATACAATGCTCAAAATTATACTTATTTTGAAACATTTATATGCATGAGTGGAAGAATACAACTCAGAAAGAACTTCAGAGTTGTATTTACTATTAATTTTGTTAATAGCATCAAATAAAAAAGGAAATGCAAACGCAAAAATTGCTATTATTAACGGGAATACAATAGTAGAAACAATATCGCTAAAGCCAATACCATATTCCGCAATAGTATTACCCAAGGATAACAAATCACTCAAATGACTGTTATAAGAAGTATCTGTCACCGCAACGATACCATCTATTTTAATAGAAGATGGAATATTGCTAACATGAGCATTCAGTGTATCAGGTAAACAGACCTGATTTGTAACATATGTTGAATCCATTTGTAAACTATAATTACGTTAGAAAGTTGTCCCTCACTTGACTCTGCAGTCTAACTCGTTTTTTTGACGATGTCGAAATTATTATATTATGCATCAGTCTATCCCAATCATTATCATTGAAACTATTATATTCTTCTTCATCGCCATAAAATTCTTTGATTACATCCCAGTTTTTTAGTTGATTAATGACATCAATGTATTCTTGTACCGAAAAATCCTTAAAGAATAATTCTATTGTATAATATAGCATGTCCAAATTACCTCCATTTAATAATATGATTGCAACATTCTCATCTTCAAGTATTTTTTCCATGTCTTCTTTTGTGTCTATATGGTGTGAAGAGAAGGCTTCAAGTCCATTATAAACAGGAAATCTATGGTCTTCTTCCATGTAGCCACCGTCAGACTCCATATATGTACCACCTATTTTAATATCAATCGTTGACAGATATTTGGCAAGTTCATAAGTTAGTGGTATATTCTTACTATTACGATATACATCCCATTGTGTTTTAACCCAATAATAAGAATAGTTTGTATCTGGTGTCCTTCGCATTGTAAGAAATTTATTCTCAATCACTTCGGACCATTTTTCAATATTGTCTTGAATTCTTTCAATTGTAAATTCAGGAGTTAATTCATCATATGGATATGGATGAGGATTACAAACAATCTCCCAGAAGTCTTTTATGTCTTTTACATAGGGGTCTGCAATTTCTTTAATGTTTGGAATAGTTAGAAATATCTTAAAGAGCTCAGGTCTGTATTCACCTATAAATGTTTCCCAATTATCTTTGTTGGTTAACAAATAAGCAAGAAGATTACTGGGCGTCCATTTGAAATATTTATTCGAAATTAAATGCGATTGGCTATACTCTATTTGCGATGATGCAGTTATATCTCTAAAGGAATTTGAGTATGGTAAATCAAGACTTAATGCATATTCGCAGAAATATGTCAGTTCTTCTGCAGTCCATTCGAATTTACATTCTTCGAAAATTTTCATCCAATCAAGTTTTTCCTTGTGCGAATCCAAAAAATGATTCCCAAGAAAACCAAATTTTTTATAATCCAAGCCTACTCCATACCTTCCACAATACGTGTCTTCCTCAATATTACAAAATGAAATATACGTCTCGTATTTTTCAAGCATTTCATCTGACCAAACAAGATTTGATTCGTTAATAAGTTCTTTCCACATAATCAGGTCTTTATACTTTTCTACCAAATCAAAATCCCATTCTATGTATTGGTAGATATGTTTATTAGCAAATATCCCATGTCTATCAATATTGGCAATCTTTTCTGGTGCTTTGTCGCTAAAGCCTATTCTTTCACCCATGAAACCATAGTTGAAACTGTAATAACCCTTGAATAGATTGTCATTGCTTCGCACAAAATCGACTTGATTTTGAGTGAATTTCATAAATGCTTCTATTGATTTCCCTTTCAAACGTTTATAGTTTTCTGGGAAATATATATCCAAAACCAAATCAGGAAAACAGTTTATGATGTCCTCTATCTGATGGGTAAAGCAATATCTATCACTAGTGTTTCCTATATCGAATATAGGGAATCCTGCATCTATCAAGGTACTGAAGCTATAATCTTTAATTTTATAATTCAACTGTATCTGCGAGAAAGCTTTATCCCATCTACCTGCATTTATCCTTCGGACACCATCATGATAAGTATGATAAACGTGATAGTTGTTTTCAGTAGGCAATTTAGGACAAGTGTCAGCATCCACTTCGT
>DFFQ01000110.1 GCA_002371025.1 Lachnospiraceae bacterium UBA3772
GTCTAGAACGCTGGATACAGATTCGGTAAGAGAAACATTTGAAAAATATTTCAGCAAGTATGATATCACAGTTTATAAGAATCTGGATGAAGCTGTAGAAATGCTTAAGAATATACCAGAAGATGAGATCGTATTTGCAGTAGGTTCCCTGTATCTTGCAGGAGAACTTCGTGAAAAGATGGAAATAGAACAGACGTCTGTTGAAGGAGAAATATGATAGATTTTGATGAAGAAATAAAGAGATTTCAGCCAAGTCTTGAAGTTAGTCAGGCTGAAGAAGATATATTAAATAACGATCTGAAGGACATTACAGATATCGTTCTTCAGATGACTGAGAACCTTAGAGGATAGGATATGGCAGTAAGAGAAAGATGCCTCTACTGTGGTTCTCCTGTAAGTACTAATGGTTACTGCACTCATTGCAGACTTAGTCAGGATTTCCTCAGAAAAGCAATCAATACATCTAAATATTATTACAATATGGGACTGGATAAGGCGAGAGTAAGGGACCTTTCAGGAGCTATAGATTCTCTTAAGGCGTCTCTTCGCTATAATAAGTCCAATACTCAGGCAAGAAATCTGCTGGGCTTAATTTATTATGAAATGGGTGAAACTGTTCCTGCCCTTAATTGCTGGGTTGTAAGTGTAAATATCAATCCGGGCAAAGACAATCTTGCAGTAAGATATCTGAAGGAATTAAGAGATGATCCTTCAACTTTAGAAAATGCCAGCACAACGGCTCGTGAGTTTAACCTTGCTCTGGAACATGCTAAAAGATATGACATTGATCTTGCCATGATCAATCTGAATAAAGCAGTATCCCTTAATCAGAATTTTATTAAGGCTCACCTTCTTATGGCGCTTATCTATATTGGTAAGAATAGAGGTGGTATGGCCCGTAAATGTCTCGCTCATGTAATGAGTCTGGACAGAACTAATCCTATAGCACTTCATTACTTAAGAGAATTAGGCGAGTCTGAAGAAAATATTACAAGAATGGCAGATTCCTACGGTGAGACTGAAGAACTATTTAATTATTACGGAGTTGAAGAGGAAAAAGAAAACGACGGCCGACCTGTAAAGATGGTTAATCCAAGACAGGAAAAAGGAAAGAGAAATCAGGAATCAGTTTATAAGAGATATAAGGGGCTTAATCTTGCCAGATATTCAAATATCTATATGGTAGCAGGCATAATACTTGGTATTGTGGTTTGTTATTTTGTGATAATTCCAACAGTAAGGAAAAATTACAACGAGAAGCTTGGTACAAGAGAACAATCATATATCAAAGAATTATCGTCGAAAAATTCCGAGATTGAAAGCCTTAATAATACTGTTAATAGTTTAAATGAAAAGGCTTCAAGAACTGATGCATCAAGTGTGGATAAAGATAAAGAAATCAGTGATCTTAAGGAAGAAGTTAGTCAGTTAAAGAAGAAATTAGGCGAGAGCGCTAAAACCGGAGATGAAAAGCAGGGTGGTAACGCTGCAGGAGAAGATGGAAATAATTCTGCAGAAGGTGATGATGCTGCACAGGAAACAAAAAATAATGCTGCTGATGTGAACGATTTCCTTCCTGAAGAGTAATATTTTAGGAATTATCAGATGGATTAAGGAGAAGAATCAGAGTATATTACATTAAGACATGGATAAAAAAACAAAAGATTATATGAAGATGCTTATGCAGCGAGGCATTTTACCTATGCTATATAAGCATTATGAAAAGAATACAGAGGTTAAGAAGGGAAAAATCCTCTTTGCAGATTCAAATGAGAAGGGTTTATCCTCAGAAATGAAGCCTGTATATATGGCTTTAAAGAAGTTAGGATACAGACCTGAGGTTTACACTGGAGACATAAGAAAGATGAAGCCTGCCATGGTATTTCGTTTCATGAAGACATTTATGAAGAAGTATGCCGAGGCAGAATATGTTTTTATAACCAATTATTTCGTACCTGTTTCCTCCTGCGATAAAAGAAAGGAGACTAAAGTGATCCAGCTTTGGCATGCAGCAGGTGCTTTAAAAAAAATGGGTTATGATGCCAGTGATGACATCCCTGAATATTATAAGGGAGAGCCTTCAAAGAACTTTGATGTTGTAACGGTATCTTCACCTTACTGCAGGCAGTTTTTTCAGTCGGCTTTCAGGCTGAAGGAAGAAAATGTTAAAGCTACAGGTATTGCAAGAACTGACTTTTATTTTAATAAAAGGATGAATGATAAAAAGATAGAGAACTTCTATTTTAGGTATCCTAAAGCAAAAGGAAAAAAGATTTGCCTTTATGCTCCTTCATTTTCCGGAAATGCAACTGATCCGGAGTGCACCGGCATTGAAGAAATAGTGGATATATTTAACAGTATGCAGGATGAGTGGTTTTTATGTGTGAGTCTTCATCCTCATTTAAGAAAGTTCTATCCGGAGTATAATATGTGCCTTAAGACAGAGGATATATTTCCGGTGGCAGATCTTCTTATTACTGATTATTCATCAGTTGTATTTGATTTCTCGCTATATGATAAGCCGACACTTTTCTATGTTCCGGATTATGATGATTATAAGAAGGAAAGAGGATTCTATAACGACCTTGAAACCCTTCCGGGAAAAATAGTTAAAGATTCAAATGAATTATATGATATAATTAGTACCGGCAAATATAATACGGATGCAGAAAAAATGAATGCATTTAAAGAAAAGTATCTTAGTTCCTGTGATGGCCATGCAACCAGACGGATACTTGAAGAAATAGGGATTTTACAGGAAGGAAAATAAAATGGATAAGAATATAATTAATTTTATTAAAAAAGATAATAAAGCACTTATCGTTCCTATATTTATGATACTATTTGGAATACTGTTTATAGTAAAGAGAGCTGGAGTTCTTTCATTTGCAGTCCAGCTGATAGGTGTATTTTTTATTGTTGCAGCGGTGGTACTTGGATTTTCGCTTATTGCAGCATTTGTACCATCAGCAGTGGTATTTGCAGTGATACTCCTGGCAGTGGGAATCATGTTCCTGGCTAATCCTGGAGACCTGATAAAATTTGTTATCATGATCGTTGGTTTTACTATCATGATCAACTCAATCTTAAGAATCTTTGATGCGAAAGCACTTAGAGGAAAAGATAAAGACTTTATGAAATATATTGCAAATGACATCATAACAGCAGTACTTGGATTTATATTATTCTTCCTTTCAGGAACTGTGGCAGATGCAGTATTTATCATAATAGGAATTGTAATGACATTCCTTGGATTATCAAATATTTACACAGCTTATAAGGTATATAAGGGTGGAAGATTTATTGACGACGGAACAGACGTCGTGTGGGAAGAATAAGTATTTAATTAGGGAGGTTTAATATGGCACGTTCAATAGGCGGTGGTGGAGGTGGCCACTCATCTTCTCATTCATTTGGAGGAGGAAGAAGTTCTGGAGGAAGTCATTCTTTCGGAGGTTCAAGTTTTAGATCCAGCAGTCATAGCTCTGGTCATAGAAGTATAGGTGGAAGCAGCTTCAGCAGAGGAAGCAGTTACAGCAGTTATCGTCCATCTAACAGAGGACCAAGATATACAGGCGGTTATTATCATGGTGGACCTTCATATTATGGTGGACCAAGAAGAAGAGGTGGTTCTTCATCAGCAGGATGTGGCGGATGCCTTACTTCAGTGTCATTATTTATTATAATTCTTATCCTTTTGGCTGCTTTTAGTGGAACCAAGGGAAATGGAAAGAGTTATAATTCAAAGCAGGGACTTGGAAGAACAAAATATACAGGAGCTGTAGATTCAAGCAAAGGTTATTATCTTGATGACAGCACACCTTACGAAGGTGAGGTTTATATAGATAAGGGAAATGAAAGATATCTCATTTCAGGATTCTCTGAATTCTACAATGATACAGGTGTTTTCCCATTTATCTATGTAGTAGATGATTATCCAGCTAAGTCAGAGTACGAAGGATTTAATAATTATGAAGAGAAAGTTTATGATGATCTTTTTGGAGATTGTGCAGGTAATCTTCTCTTTGTATATGTTGGAAATGAGCAGGTTTTCTATACAGCAGCCGGAAATGGAACTGGTGAGATAGTAGATGCTGAATCATTTGAAGTTATAGAGTCTAACATCCTTTCAAAATGGGGTGAGGACGATTTAGCTAAGACATTTGGATATGGTCTTTCAGCAGCAGGTAACAGGATCATGGCTGAAAATAAAGCTCAGGAAGTTATGAAGTCAAATAAGCACAAGGTTTCTATTGCATTTATTGTTGTAGCAGGCGGTATTGTGGTTATAATCATTAGTAAAAACTGGTGGGAAAAGAAGAAAAAGCTTCAGAAGGAGGAGGATGAAAGGCTTGAGAAAATCTTAAAAGAGCCTCTTAAAAAGTTTGAAGATGGAACTCTTGAAGGACTTTCAACAAAGTACGACAAAACTCCGGAAGCTTCTAATAAGTCTGGTGGCGACAAGGGAATCACATTATAAAATAATAGATGATGGTTTTTGGTAAAGCCAAAAAAACTCCGCAAAAGGATTGATTTATCCTCTTGTGGAGTTTTTTAGTGGTGTGCCACAAAATAACTCGACTAATTTGCCTACAGCTTCTTACAGATGCAGTTTCTTCCGCAGGACTTTGCCTTATAGAGAAGGGAATCAACTTCTGACATCATATGTGTAAGGTCAGTATAATCAGAACAGTGGATAAGACCACCACTTATGGTTATAGGAGTATCTTTTTCCTCCCATTTTAACTTCTCACAGTTAGATCTTATTTTATCGGTACGTTTGTAAGCTTCATCATTATTCTTTGCATGCATGAAGTATATAAATTCTTCACCACCGTACCTGGCTACAATTTCTCCAATATCTTCATTTGTGAATCGTTTAATTTCTCCTGCAACAATACGAAGAGCTTTATCACCAAACTGATGGCCGTAGGTATCATTTACCTTCTTAAAGAAATCAATATCAAACATAGCTATATAATTGGAGTGGGAAAATACATCTTCTCCCATGGCTTCTAATGTATCATAGAGAAATCTTCTGTTGGAAATGCCGGTTAAGGCGTCATGAGTTGAAGCACGCTGAAGTTCTTTTAAAGCTTCTAAGTTCTTTGCTCTTTCTTTATTATAAGCTCTGAATATGAGTGACATCAGGATATATAAAAAGAGAGAACATATTATAAATGAGATTGAATAGTCAAGGGTTGTGTAATCCTGAGTAACTTTAGGTATAAAGATTAAATCTTTATCCAAAATGTAATAGGAAAGGATTATAGTACTAACGTAATAAAAAGTAATGATAAGGAAAATGACGATCCTTTTTTTACCAGAGGAAGAAGGTACTATAATGGCAGTTGCTGCAAGCATATAAAGCGGCATTCCTGACATAAGGGCACCATTAAAGAAATAACTTAAAGGTATGAATACAAACAATACAATGAAATAAAGCAGAATCTTAGCTTTCTTAATACTGTTAAAGACATAGGCGATTATAAATGATGCAAAGCAGCAGATGTCAACGGCAAAAAGCAGAATGATAGCGTACTGGCTGATATTTTCGTATATGGTAAGCAGTGTGGAAAAAACAAGAAGCACAGTCGAAGAAATAAGAATGATAAAAAACATTCTGTCATCAAAGGTTGTCTGTTTATAATAGATTTCTTTTAGTTTTTTTATCATAAGCCTGTACCCATAAATATAAATAACATCTGTTTCAATACCCCATAAATCATTCTAGTAAACTTGATATTAGTATACTACTTTGTCTGTTAAAATGTCATTAATAAAGGTATGAAAATTGCGTTAATTCTGATATAGTAGAGGGAGTGGTTAATTACCGGAAAATGTATTGTTAAAAGGTAGATTAAATGTACGAGACAAAAGAAGAAAAAGAGAAAGTAATACTTGTAAAATGTGCCCTTTCAACGGAAAGTGACATAGATATAAGAAATTCCATAGATGAGTTAGAAGAGCTGGCAAATACTGCAGGAGCTACAAAGGTAGGAGAGATAATACAGGTTCTGCCTAAATTTAATAATGCTTCTTATATTGGTTCAGGTAAACTCATAGAATTAACGGAATTAGTTGAAGCCACAGGGGCTGATACCATCATCTGCGATGATGAATTAACTCCGTCTCAGGCAGATTATCTGTCAGAGGCTACGGGGGTTAAATGTATAGACAGAACTGTGCTTATTCTTGATATATTTGCATTACATGCAACAACTGATGAAGGTAAGATACAGGTTGGCATAGCCCAGATGAATTATGCTCTGTCACATCTTTCAGGAAGCTATAAGAAGCTTTCTAGGCTTGGTGGTGGAATTGGTACAAGAGGTCCTGGAGAACAAAAAATTGAGACTGACAGACGAATCATAAGAAACAGGATCAGTGAGCTCAGGCGTCAGCTTAAGGAAAAGGATGTGAGCCGTCATAATACAAGAAAGAAAAGACTGGAAGGATCCATAAAGACTGTAGCCATAGTGGGATATACCAATGCAGGTAAATCAACACTTCTTAACAGACTTACAGATGCAGGAGTTCTTTCAGAAGATAAACTGTTTGCCACCCTTGATCCGGTTACCCGTAAATATAAATATGAGGATGGAGAAGAGGTATTGTTTTCGGATACAGTTGGATTTGTCCGCAGACTGCCACATTTTTTAGTGGATGCATTCCGTACAACACTTATGGAAGCGGAATATGCAGACCTTATCCTTATTGTAGGAGATGCTTCTGATCCGGATCTTTTAAATCAGCTTAAGGTAGTAAATGAAACTTTAGGTGAACTGGGAATAGAAGGAATCAGAAGGGTAACAGCATTTAATAAGATCGATCTTTTAGACGGAAATATAGAGGAGAAGCTTCCATTGAAGGAACTTGGGCTCAAGAAGGAAGATACGGTCTATATGTCAGCTCAGTCTGGTGAAGGGGTGGATACTCTTCTTCAAAAGATCAGAGAGACTCTTCATGAGGGAAGTGTAGAAATTGATTTAGTAATCCCTTATGATAAGGCGGCAAAGGTGCAGCTCCTTCGTGAGAAAGGACATCTTAAATCAGAAGATTACCTTCCGGAAGGAATTCATATTACAGGCTCCATCGATAAGAGTCTGGAATATCTGCTTAAGTAAAGATCTTAAGAATGGGTTTAAAAGTTTTAGGAATTAGAGTATAGTATATAGTGGTTTTAAGGAGATTAATATGAGAATAGGAATGGGCTACGATGTCCACAGATTAGTTGAAGATAGAAAGCTTATTCTTGGAGGAGTTGAGATTCCTTATGAGAAAGGGCTTCTGGGACATTCAGATGCAGACTGTCTTGTTCATGCTATTATGGATGCGCTTCTCGGTGCAGCGGCTAAAGGCGACATCGGGAAACATTTTCCAGATACAGATGAGAAATATAAGGGAGCGGATTCTATAGAATTGCTCAAATGTGTAAGAGATATTCTTGATAAAGAGAATTACATTATTGGAAATATAGATGCAACTATTATTGCACAGCGTCCTAAGATGGCTGGTTATATTGAAGAAATGAGAAAGCGTATCGCTGATGCTCTTTATCTTGATATCGATAGGATAAATATTAAAGCTACAACTGAGGAAGGTCTTGGTTTTACAGGCGAGGGACAGGGAATTGCCTGCCAGGCCATAGCTCTTCTTGAAACAGTTGATAATTATGCTTATAAAGATGTTATGACTGGAAGGGTTGCAAGTCCTGAGACTGAGGGAAGATCAGCAGGATGCAGTAACTGTCCGGCTATGAAAAAATTAAATGAAAAAACGGAGGGAAATGAATAATGGAAATGCAATCAGGTTTTCATGTAGGAGAACAGCAGTATTGTGAAAGAGCAGTGAAGGGAAGACCGACTAATTCACAGTATTTTGTCCTGGCTATAGCAATGATGATCACACTGGTAGGAGTTTATTTAACATTATTCCTTTATCCGCTTTTATTCCCAATTGTTATAGCAGGAGGCGTAGTTATCTTTTATCTTGCAAAGAGATTAAAGGTAGAATTCGAATACATTTATATCAGTGGGGATATTGAAGTAGCAAAGATCTTTGCTAAGGAAAAAAGAAAAGTGCTTTCAACAATAAAGGCAGAAGAAATTCAGTCTATAAGAAAAGCAAATGATCCTGTTGTTGCAAATGACCTTAAGATCAAGGCTGATCTTAATAAGGTTGACTGTACAGAAGGAGATCCTGAAGTAGAGTATTATGCAGTATATGCAGATCATGGAAAGAAGAAATGTGTCTATATTCTTGATCTTGATGAGAAGTTCTTATCATTCTTAAAGTCACGTTTTAAGAATAAGATGAGCATCTAATTTAAGGGGCTCATTAGATAGATATTGGCCATCAGGTAGATGGTTAAGGATCAGGTTATAAATATAAAAGATGACCGGACATGCATTGGCGGTACATATCCGGTCTGAAGTGGAAAGTATATGAAAAAAGCTGTGTATCTTGTTTGTTATGGCTCAAGTGGAATCATCTTAAGTCCTTTGTAAAGCTTGGTATATAAGCTTTTTTCGTCTTTATAAAGCATATAACCGCGAGCTCCATCTTTTACGATATAAGCAAATTTATTTTTTTGTACGTTTGAGTATAATACAGATTCAACATTAAGTTCTTCTGCCTTTTGCTTTGCCATAAATTCATTAAGTGGTTCCAATTTATACTTTTTAACTGCTTGTTCCACTGTCATAGGCCTGCCCCCTAACCTAATGGTATTTAAAAGTATTGCAACCAAGGTTGCATCATCTTTTCATAGATAAAGTATATTGTATATTTTTAACAAAGTCAATTGTAAAATGATGACAAAAATGGTGGAAATGGCTACCTTGATGGGTATTAAACTATCAAAGTCACCCACGAATTAGATAAATATGGATGGTGTATGGAAAATTATTATATACATTTTGCAAAACAACTAGAAAAAATTGATAAAGAAAATAAGAAAAAACTTCTCCTTCATGCATGCTGCTGTCCTTGCAGTTCGCATTGCCTTGAAGTTTTAAGTCAGCATAATTTTGAGATCACTATATTTTTCTATAATCCAAACATTGATGAAAAAGAAGAATATATGAAGCGTTATGAAGAATTGATAAGATTTACTAAAGAAGCTGACTTTGCAAAAAACGTAAAGATTGTAGATGGCGGTTATGATCCGGAGGTTTTCTTTGATATGGCAAAGGGACTTGAAGATCTTCCTGAAAGAGGAAAGAGATGTTATCTTTGTTATGAGATGCGATTAAAGAAAACATTTGAATATGCCAAAGAAAATGGTTATGATTATTTTTCCACCACCCTTTCCATAAGCCCTTATAAAAATGCAGAGTGGCTGAATGAAATCGGAAAGAGACTTGAGAGTGAGGATAGTCTTGAGAGTGCCACTGGCGAAAGGCTGGAGAATGTTGAGTGTGCCGATGCTAAAAATGCAGATGGTGTTAAGTTTCTGTATAGTGATTTTAAGAAGAAAAATGGCTATAAGAGATCTATAGAGCTTTCTGAGGAATATAATCTTTATAGACAGAATTATTGCGGATGCATTTTCTCAAAGCAGGAAAGAGAAAGAAAAGAAGCTGAGAAAAACGAAGAATAAAATCGAAGGACGAAAGAGGATATAGAAAGAATGGATAATTCTTATTCTTATTTTTCATTTGTATATGATAAATTGATGGATAATATCCCTTATGATGAATGGACTGATTATATCTGTTCAATCTTAAAGAAGGATGGGATAGAGGATGGAATCATCACGGAACTTGGATGTGGCACCGGCCAGATGACTGAGAGGCTTTTTAAAGCAGGATATGATATGATAGGCATCGATAATTCGGCTGAGATGCTGGATGTGGCAGAAGAAAGTCTTTCCGAGATTCAGAGTGAGATGGAAGAAATGACATCAATCCTTTATCTTAATCAGGATATGAGGGAATTTGAACTCTATGGAACGGTAAGAGCCATTTACTCGGTATGTGATTCGCTGAATTATATTACAAAAAAAGAAGATCTGCTTAAGGTATTTAAACTTGTAAATAATTATCTGGATCCCCAGGGATTATTTATCTTTGATTTTCATACTGAGCATTATTATAAGGAGACGGTGGGAGATAATACCATAGCCGAAGTAAGGGATGAAGTAAGTTTTATCTGGGAGAACCGTTATAATGAAGCAGATAAGATCAACAACCTTTATCTTACGTTGTTTTTAAAGGTTGAGGATGAAGCAGAGTGTGACAGCGCTGAGACGGACGTTGAGGACGGGGCTTTTAGTATTGGGGTTGATGAGGGCTTTGTTGAGCCGCCACTATATGAAAGGCATGACGAAGTCCATGTGCAGAGAGCATATTCTTTAAGTGAGATTAAAGAATTATTAGAAGAAGCAGGGCTTATCTTTATAGAGGCCTGCGATGCCAATACAAAGGATACTCCAAGTGAAGAATCAGACAGGATATTTGTTATTGCAAGAGAAAATGGCAAGTCCTGGGATGATCTGGAAAAATTTATGAATCAGGAATTATAGTTCAAGGTCATTGATATAATAGAACGAGGAAGAGGTAACAAATGGAAGATTATATTATAAGAGGATTAGCATTTAATGATGAGGTTAGATTCTTTGCCGCATATACAAAAAATATATGTGAAGAATCAAGAAATATACATGGAACAAGTCCAATATGTACAGCAGCCCTTGGAAGACTTCTTACAGCTGGGGCGATGATGGGTTCCATGTGTAAAAATGATACAGACCTTATCACAATTCAGATAAAAGGTGACGGGCCGGCAAAGGGACTTACAGTTACGGCAGATGCTAAGGCAAATGTGAAAGGAATCATTTATAATCCGATAGTGACACTGCCTGCAAATGAGGCAAAGCACCTGAATGTTGGTGGAGCTATCGGGCACGGTTCACTTTCAGTGATAAAAGACATTGGTATGAAGGATCCATATGTTGGTCAGACACAGCTGGTATCTGGCGAGGTAGCAGAAGATCTGACATATTATTTTGCAGTCAGTGAGCAGATTCCAACATCGGTTGGACTGGGAGTTTTAATGACAAAGGAAAACACTGTTGAGCACGCAGGTGGCTTTATAATCCAGCTGCTTCCATTTGCATCAAGCGAGACAGTTAATCTTTTGGAAGAGAGACTGGGAAAGGTTAAGTCTGTTACAGAATTCTTCAAGGAAGGAAAATCTGTTGAAGAAATGATGAAGGAAATCCTTGGAGATGACATGAGGATTGAAGATAAGATACCAACCCAGTACAAATGTAACTGTTCAAGGGAAAGAGTAAAGAAAGCCCTTATCAGTATTGGAAAGAAAGAAATAGAGAGTATGGTGGAAGAAGGAAAGCCAGTGACACTTAACTGTGATTTCTGTAATACTGAGTATACATTTGAAATAGAGGAATTAAAGGAAATCCTGGCGGAATAGAGGGGTAAAAAAATGAGTGAGAATGAATTCGAATCTGATGTAGTTTTTTATGAACCATGGAAAAGAATCTGGTTTGTGGAAATACTTATACTATTAGTAGCTAGATTTTTGGGAGTTTTATTTTAGGAATTTCAGATTATAAAATCCAAAACTGTGATCATTGATGATGGGATGCTATCGAATGGACGTTATAAATCACTTAAATATAAATATTATGGAATCCTGGCGATAAAGGAGTATAATATGCTGTTTTATATACTCGGGATACTGTTATTCATTTTATTTATAGGCTTTGTTTATAAAATGCTCTTAAGAGACGAGCTGCTTAAAGTTAAACAAACAGGTTTATTTTTTAAACTTATTTATATTATTACAGCTGTATTATGTTGTTGGAGGATAAAGGTAGTATTTGCTTCAATATCTGAGAAGCTTAATCACGGATACAAATTTTATCCAAAGTGGAAGGTGATGGCCACTGTTTGGGGCTGGCCGATAATGATTGCGTTGGGGCTTACAGTTGCCATGATATATCACAGCATAAAAAAGACAAAAGAGAATTGATTTGGTTATTTTTAATGATTTTTCAGTTGTTTTTTGTAGGATAGAATATTGTTATTTAACGCCATATTTTTTATAATGAAAACTGAGAGGTGGGAGACGCGTTTCTCCCACTTTTCTATGTAAAAAAAAGGAGGCGGGTAAATGTTTTTCCAAATTACCAATTTATGGCAGATTCTTGGCTGGTGCCTTGTATTTGCCGGTCTTATTGTAATGAATGAACTTGGTCGTCGTACCAAAGTTGGCGGTATGATAATATTTGTTATCATCCCAGCAATTCTTACAGTTTATTTTATTCTTGCACACTTCAACATGTTCGGAGGTGCGTCAAATCCAACTGTAGCTTATATGGATGGATGGTTCCATTACTTCAAACTTTATGCAGCTGATATTGGATGCGTAGGTTTCATGATGATCAAGTATAAATGGGGCATAGGTAAAGAAAAATGGTTCAAATGGTGGCCATGGTTTATCGTTGCAGCAAATATCATGATCGCAAATGTATCTGATATGGAATCAGCTCTCGCAGCTTATAAGATCACAGGTGACTTCTCAGGTGCCTGGTGGTGTTCAAATGAAGGCGTATTCATTTACGGCGGATGGTGGAATGTAGTAAATGCCATTGCCGGAATGATCAACATTTTCTGTATGACAGGTTGTGTTCACCTTTATACATCAAAGGATAAGAATCAGTCAGACATGCTCTGGCCTGATATGACAATCTGGTTCATTTTAGCTTATGATGTATGGAATTTTGAGTATACATATCTCAACCTTCCAACACATACATGGTATTGCGGTGTTGCACTTCTTCTTGCTC
>DFFQ01000131.1 GCA_002371025.1 Lachnospiraceae bacterium UBA3772
TAATGACTTTGCACTTATCGCAAATTGGTTTTACTGATGCACGAACCTTCATTAAAATTATCTCCTTTCATGAGAAGTCTTTGCAAAAACTCATTCTAACAAAAAAAATCAAGTATTGCAAGGAAAACTTTAAACTATTTCGCTCTCCAAGTGATTCTTCCCTTTGTAAGATCATATGGTGAGAGAACTACCGTTACTTTATCCCCAGGAAGAATCTTAATGTAATTCATTCTGAGTCTGCCACTAATAGTAGCAAGGATTGTTGCGCCATTTTCAAGTTCAACATTGAACATGGCATTTGGAAGCTTCTCTAATACAACGCCTTCACATTCAATTTCATCTGCTTTTGACATTCTCTTCTAACTCCCTTTTCTAAATTACTCACCAAGGATTGCTGTGATATCAGCGAATACCTTGTCCATATCCTGTGTTCCATCTATATTTCTAACGATGCCGGCCTTATCGTAATAGTCAATAAGTGGCTGTGTCTGCTTATGATAAACATCAAGTCTGTTAAGAACTGTTTCAGGCTTGTCGTCATCACGAAGAATAAGATCAGCTCCGCAGTGATCACACTTATCAGCTGTCTTAGGAGCATTAAATACGATGTGATATGTAGCACCGCAATTAACACATGCTCTTCTGCCTGACATTCTGTTTACGATATTCTCATCCGGAACATCTACATTGATTGCAAAGTCAACTTTCTCGCCATTAGCTGCGAGAGCTCTATCAAGTGCCTCAGCCTGTGGAATTGTTCTTGGGAATCCATCAAGGACGTAACCCTTAACACAGTCATCAGCTTTAAATCTATCCATGATAAGGTCAACTACGAGCTCATCTGGTACAAGCTCACCCTTATCCATATATGTCTTAGCCTTATTGCCAAGTTCTGTACCATTCTTTATATTTGCTCTGAAAATATCTCCTGTTGAGATATGTGGAATACCGTACTTTGAAGCTATCATTTTAGCCTGTGTGCCTTTTCCTGCACCAGGTGCGCCAAGCATAATTATTTTCATAACAGATTCATCCTTTTCTTTTAAAAATGAAAAATTAGGGATCAAAGCCTGACAGTCTGCCAGGCTTTTAGTCCCCGATTTTTTGTCTACTAATTATTCAAAAATCCTGAGTAATTACGGACAACCATCTTAGATTCAATCTGCTTGATTGTCTCTATAATTACACCAACGATAATGATAAGTGATGTTCCACCAAATGATACATCTGCACCAAATCTTCCGTTAAAGAAGATTGGGATCAGAGCTACTATCATTAATCCAACTGCACCGATGATTACGATGTAATTAAGTATATTGTTGAGGTATTCCTGTGTTGGCTTACCAGGTCTGATACCTGGAACAAATCCGCCGCTCTTCTTTAAATTCTGAGCTATTTCCATTGGATTAAAAGAAATAGATGTATAGAAATATGCAAAGAAGATTACAAGTAAAATATAGAATGCCAGTCCAATATATGCCCAAGGATAACCTGGTTTGAACCAGTAATTCTGATTAAGCCCCTCTAATATACGTGTCCCCACAGTACTCTTAACCTTAATACTGAATAAATTAATTATTATTGATGGTACCGACATTAATGTTGAAGCAAAAATGATCGGCATAACATTACCAGTATTTACCTTAAGAGGAATATGAGTTGACTGACCACCTACTCTTCTTCTGCCAGCAACACGCTGTGCATAAGAAACAGGGATTCTTCTCTCAGCATCGTTAAGTAAGATAGTAAGAACAGTTGTAAGAAGGATGATACCAGCAATTACTAAAACTGCTATAACCTGTAATACGATATTCTTACCAGATACGAACATTGTTCCAAGACTCTTTAAGTTCTCAGGAATTCTTGAAACGATGTTGATAAGGAGAATGATAGAAATACCATTTCCTACACCCTTTTCAGTGATTCTGTCACCCAGCCACATTATAAATGTTGAGCCTGCTGTAAGTACAACAACGATAGTAAATACTGAGAAAACATTGTAATTATTAAGTGCACCGCCACGACCAAATCCGATTGTAAGACCAAGTGACTCAACAACTGCAAGTATTACAGCAACTGCTCTTGTGATAGCTGTTATCTTTTTTCTGCCGTCTTCGCCATCCCTCTGAAGATCTTCTAAAGCAGGGATAGCGATTGTCAGCAACTGAATAATAATCGATGATGTGATATAAGGTGTTACACTAAGCGAAAAAATTGAAAATTTTTCTATTGATCCACCGGTGAGGGAATTGAGCATTGTGCTACCAAATTCACCGATGGAATTTGCCATAATCTGGGCAATCATTGCTGAGTTAACACCTGGAGCTGGAATTTTGGAACCAAGTCTAACTACAACTAAAATAAACAGAGTGAACAGTAAACCATTTCTAATCTCTTTTATTTTAAAAGCGTTTCTCAAGGTTTTAAGCATTGATTATTTCACCTCTACTTTTCCACCAGCAGCTTCAATCTTTTCTGCAGCAGCAGCTGAAACAGCGTCTACAGAAACAGTGAGCTTCTTTGTTAACTCTCCATTTCCTAATATCTTAACTCCATCACGTGGATTTTTTACAATACCAGCTTCGATAAGGCTGCCTACTGTGATTTCAGCACCATCTTCGAATCTGTTAAGAACAGAAACATTTACAGTTACGATCTGCTTTGTATTTCTGCACTTGAAACCTCTCTTAGGAAGACGTCTGTAAAGAGGCATCTGACCACCTTCAAATCCTGGTCTTGGTGCGCCTGAACGAGCCTTCTGTCCTTTATGTCCTTTACCTGCAGTTTTGCCGTTTCCTGATCCATGTCCACGTCCGCGTCTGAAGTCATCACGTGTTACTGAACCTTCAGCTGGCTTTAAACTTGATAAATCCATGACTGTACCTCCTTATTATGCTTCTTCTACCTTTAATAAATAACTAACCTGAGCAATCATTCCCTTTGTAGCAGCATTGTTAGGAAGTTCAACAGTCTTGTGCATCTTAGTAAGACCAAGAGCTTCAACTGTTCTTCTGTGCTTTGGAACAGCGCCGATAGGTGATTTTACAAGTGTTACCTTAATTGTATCTGCCATTGTTTCTTACCTCCTACTTAACTATCTCGTCAACTGACTTACCACGAAGTCTAGCGATTTCAGCAGGATCCTTAATCTCACTAAGACCAGCAAGTGTAGCAAGAACTACGTTCTGCTTGTTGTTTGATCCAAGTGACTTTGTACGGATATTTCTGTATCCAGCAAGTTCAAGTACTGAACGAGCAGGACCACCAGCGATAATACCAGTACCTTCTGGAGCAGTCTTAAGAAGTACGTGAGCACTTCCATAGATTCCTGTATATCCGTATGGGATACTTCCGTTCTCATTGATAGGAACTTCGATCATGTTCTTGATAGCGTCTTCTTTAGCTTTGCGGATAGCTTCTGGAATTTCAGCAGCCTTTCCAACACCAGCTCCAACATGTCCGTTACGGTCTCCAACTACTATAAGTGCAGCAAATCTCATGTTACGTCCGCCTTTTACAACTTTTGTAACACGCTTGATAGCTACTACATTATCTGCAAGTTCTAATGAATTTGCATCGAATTTTGTATGCTTCATTTAAGTCCATTTCCTCCTTATTAGAATTCGAGACCAGCTTCTCTTGCTGCATCAGCTAAAGCCTTGATCTTACCCTGATATATAAATCCGCCTCTGTCAAATACAACTTCCTTAATACCGGCAGCTGTTGCTCTTTCAGCGATTACCTTTCCAAGGTATGCTGCAGCATCAACGTTGTTTGTCTTCTCTACTTCTGACTTAACAGCTTTTTCAAGTGTTGAAGCAGCTACGAGAGTCTTACCAACTGTATCATCAATGATCTGAGCGTATATATGATTGTTGCTTCTGAAAACTGCGAGTCTTGGTCTCTCAGCAGTTCCACTGAAACGATTGCGAATCTTTAAATGTTTCTTTTCACGAATTGCGCTTCTAGATTCTTTTGTTATCATTCTAGTTCACTCCTTTATTATTTCTTACCGGTCTTACCAACCTTACGTCTGATTACTTCATAATCGTACTTGATACCCTTGCCCTTATATGGCTCTGGTGATCTAGTATCTCTGATTTCAGCAGCGTACTGGCCGACCTTTTCCTTGTTGATACCTGTGATGATAATCTTGTTATCTTCAACAGTTGTTGAAATTCCTTCAGGATCTTCCATCTCAACAGGATGTGAATAGCCGAGTGAAAGAACAAGCTTCTTGCCCTGCTTCTGAGCTCTGTAACCTACACCGTT
>DFFQ01000193.1 GCA_002371025.1 Lachnospiraceae bacterium UBA3772
GATATCTGTATTTGTAAGTCCATGGAACTTCTCTGGAAGGATCTGTAAGCTCTTTGTAAGAAGAGTTACTTCCTTACAATGAATTGAGATCTCTCCTGTCTTTGTTCTGAATACAAAACCCTTAACGCCAACGATATCACCGATATCCATACGCTTAAAGCCTGTATAGTCCTCTTCACCAAGGTCATTCTTTGAAACATAGATCTGGATATTTCCATCTCTATCCTGAACATTACCAAATGAAGCCTTACCCATGACACGTTTTGACATAAGACGACCTGCAATAACTACGATTTTTTCTTCAGGAATCTCATCAAATGAAGGAACGATATTCTTTCCTTCTTCGTCCTGTTTAAGAACTGTCTCTATCTCATCAAATTTATCCTTGATCTCCTGTGTATGATATGTAACATCAAACTTAGTGATCTGAAATGGATCCTTACCTGCTGCCTGAAGCTCTGCAAGTTTGTCTCTGCGGACCTGTCTTAACTGGTTTACGTCCTGTGGCTTTGTTTCCTGTGCCATTAGTGCTTCCTCCTACTAAATATACTTTAAAAAAGGGATGCCTTTATTCTGGCACCCCTGCAATTTTCATAATAATACCGGATTAGTTTCTCTTGAAGTCAAGGATCTTATAATTAAATGTACCCTTAGGTGCTTCGATAGTGATAACCTGACCAGCCTTTGAACCGATAAGCTTTGAGCCTATAGGTGATTCGTTTGAAACACGTCCGTTAAGAACGTCTGATTCAGTTGAACCAACGAGTTTATATGTAAATTCCTCATGGGTTTCAAGATTTTCAAAACGTACAGTACAACCAAAGTTGATTGTTTCAGCATTTGTTGAACCCTCATCAGCAACTTCTACGTTCTTTAAGATTTTTTCAATCTCTGCAATACGATTTTCAATTTCACGCTGTTCATCTCTAGCTGCATCGTACTCAGCGTTTTCTGATAAGTCGCCCTGCTCACGAGCTTCTTTAATCTTCTGAGCTACTTCTCTACGTCTGAAGACCTTTAAATTCTGGAGTTCATCCTCCAACTGTTTTAAACCTTCATAGGTAAGAATATTTTTCTTTTCCTCAGCCATATCCCAAAATCCTTTCTTAATTGATCGAATATGTTTGATCAGCCTAATTGAGACTGATGATCGTTCATACACGTTAAGTGCAGCTGACGGGACTTGAACCCGAACCCACTTGCGTGGACATGAACCTGAATCATGCGCGTATGCCAATTCCGCCACAGCTGCCTATAAAATTACAGTCACTAAATAATAGTATCATAAAAAAAATATGGTTGTCAAGAATTTACATGACAACCATATTATAACTTCATTATTTATTTTGCAGGAGCATCACTTGGGCTTGCAACTGCCTTTGTTTTAAGGAAATCAATTACCTTCTTCTCAAGCACGCTGTAATAATAATCTTCTTTTGCATAACCATAAGCCTTATTTAAAGCATCAACATCTGTATATCCTGATGTTTTAAGCATATTCTGGATTATTGCATCAGCTTCATCATCTGAACAAGTTATCTTTTCATTATAAGCGATGGCACATACAACTATTCTTCTTGTAAATTCTTTCTTAACATTATCAGCAATGTTATTCTTAAATTCATCAATGCTTGAATAACCGTACATCTTAACAACAGAATTAACATCAACACCATTTGAATCAGCAAGGTCCTGAATACTTCCCTGGATTGAATCTATCTTTGTCTTTAAATCTTTTTCAGGATACTTTCCAACTATAGAACTATCAATAACACTCTGAAGGATAGCTTCTTCATTCTGTGCAGCATCTGAAGCTGAGTTAGTCTCTTCATGCTTCTTTCTCATTGCTTCTTCATATTCTGCTGTTGTCTTATAATCTGTATTTGAAGCTACAAATGCGTCACTATACTTAGGTGTGATCTCTTCACCTTCAATATAATTAAGCTTTGTTGCAAATACTGCCTCTTTACCAGCAAGATTTGCTGCGCCATAATCATCAGGGAACTTAACTTTTACATCAAATTCTTCACCTGGCTTATGTCCGGCGATCTGCTGTTCAAATGTATCAATGTAACTATGGCTTCCAAGAACAAGAACAGTACCAGCTCCATTTGTGTTTCCACCATCAAATGCTACACCGTCAATTGTTCCAACATAATCGATGTTTACTGCATCACCCATTGTTGCAACTCTATCTGTTATCTGAGCCTTTGTCTTCTTTGATGAAATAAGTGAATCAATATCATTCTGAATATCATTATCTGTTACTTCTGTATGAACAGGCTCATAATACACTTTTGAATAATCACCAAGTGTTACATAACTATTATATTTTTTCTTCATATCTGCTGATATCTTTGAATCCGCAGAACCAACGCTACAACCTGAAAGTAATGCTACACACATAGCAGAAACTAACATTGCGCTTATCTTCTTAAGCTTCATTTTTAATCCCTCTCAATAAAAAAATATAAGTCTATGGACATCTAAAAAAACGCCACCTTATTTTTATAGCACATTAAAAGTAAAAAATAAAGAGATTTATACTATATTATGCTATAATACAAAACAGGGAATTTCTTAATTACCCTTGAAAGGATTATCATGAAATACGCAGTTATTAAAAAAAATGATATAGCAAATGGACCTGGCGTCAGAGTTTCGCTTTTTGTCTCAGGCTGTAACCATCATTGTAAAGGCTGTTTCAATGAAGTAGCCTGGGATTTTAATTATGGTACACCTTTTACAGAAGAAACCATAAATGAAATAATAGATGCCATGTCTCCGGTTCACATTAAAGGGCTTACTCTTCTTGGCGGCGAACCTTTAGATCCTGCTAATCAGGGAGCACTTCTATCTCTGGTAAAAAAAATAAAAGCGGTATATCCCGACAAAACCATCTGGTGTTTTTCCGGATATGACTTTGAAAAAGAGATAATGTGTGATATGATACATAAGGTGCCTGAAACAAAATCTTTACTTGATCTGATTGACGTATTAGTGGACGGCCGTTTTGAAATAGATAAGAAAGATATTACTCTTCGCTTCAGAGGTTCCTCCAATCAACGTATTATCGACATGAATAAAACAAGAGCCGCAAACTCTCTTGTCTTATGGGACGAACAGGAAACATTGTAATATCATTTTTAGAAAGATTTAAATTATAACTATCAATATCAACATAGAAAATTATTTTTATCTATAGAAGGAAATAAAATGGTAGAGAAGATTCCAGTTAATATTAAAAGAATAAAACCTAACGCTACTATCCCGACTTACGGGTCTATTAACGCTGCCGGTGCAGACCTTTATGCCTGCGTTGACAGCGCTGTTACTGTGAAAGCTAGCGAGACTGTTATGATACCAACTGGTATTTCTCTTGAATTACCTGAAGGTTATGCCGGTCTTATATATGCCAGAAGCGGTCTCGCCAGTAAAAAGGGGCTTGCCCCCGCAAATAAAGTCGGTGTTATAGATTCAGATTACCGCGGAGAAGTTATGGTTGCGCTCCATAATCATTCAAAGGTTGATGCAGAGATAGAACCTAATGAAAGAATTGCGCAGCTTGTCATTACACCATATATCATGGGCATCTTTAGTGAAGTGGATGAGCTCTCTGAGACAGAGCGAGGTGCCGGAGGTTTTGGTTCAACAGGCAGAAAATAACTTTTTAGATTAATTTGATTCTTACGCCGAGAATAAATATTCCCGGCGTTTTTTATTTGAGAAAGGAGTGTGAGTAAAATGACAGTTGAATTCGACATTGAAAACTTAAAACAACTCATCACTGAAAGGAAACTTCATGAAGCAAGAGAAATCCTTGCCGAACAAAATGAAGCAGATCTCGCTGAAATAATAAGCGAACTTGACGCTGAACAGCTCCCCATCGCCTTTAGAATCCTGCCTAAGGAACTGGCTGCAGATACATTTTCCTATCTGGAATCAGATACTCAGGAACAGCTGATCTCAGCCTTCTCTGATAAGGAACTTAATTATATCATTGATAACCTTTTCTTAGATGATACCGTTGATATGATAGAAGAAATGCCCGCAAACGTGGTCAAACGTATTCTTAAAGCAACAGATCCGGTAACCCGTCGTGAGATTAATGAACTTTTAAAATATCCTGAAGACAGTGCCGGAAGTATCATGACCACCGAGTACGTAAGACTTGAAGAGTCCATGACTGTAAAACAGTCCTTCGACCGCATCAGAAAAGTCGGCGTTGATAAAGAGACTATTTATACCTGTTATGTTACCAACTTAAAGAAGGAACTGATAGGTATCGTAACTGTTAAAGATCTTCTTCTTTCCTCAAGGGATGCAATAATTTCCGATATCATGGAAGAAAATGCTATCTATGTAAACACCTTAGATGACCAGGAAGAAGTTGCTCATACATTCGATAAATATAACTTTCTTGCTCTTCCTGTTGTAGATAAAGAAAAACGTCTTGTTGGAATAATCACTTTCGACGACGTAATCGACGTAATCCAGGAAGAAAATACAGAAGATATTGAGATCATGAACGCTATCACGCCTTCAGATAAGCCATATATGAAGACCAGCGTTTTTGAGACTTATAAGAAACGTATACCTTGGCTGCTTCTCCTTATGATCTCAGCTACATTTACAGGAGCTATCATTTCTCATTTTGAAGCAGCTCTTGCAACTTACGTAGTCCTTACAAGCTATATTCCAATGCTTATGGACACCGGTGGAAATTCAGGCCAGCAGGCTTCAGTATCTATCGTGCGCGGTATATCACTTGATGAGATTCACTTTGAAGATATCTTTAAGATCCAGGGAAAGGAGCTTCTTGTTGCATTACTTTGTGGTATCACTTTAGCAGTAGCTAACTTTATAAAACTAATCCTTATTGACAGGATCAAGATAATGATCGCACTCACAGTATGCGGAACTCTTTTTTTCGTTGTCATCGTAGCAAAATTTGTAGGATGTACTCTTCCTATACTTGCAAAGAAGATAAAACTTGACCCGGCTGTAATGGCCAGCCCATTTATAACAACTATAGTTGATGCTGTATCACTTCTGCTGTACTTTAATATTGCGAAGCTGATCCTTCACATTAACTAGTATAACGTTCGCAAAATAACTGGACTAATGCGCTGAATGCTTGCTCGAGAGTGCGTCTCAAAAAACGTAGGCGTAGCGGGCTACGCTGAGGATTTTTGAGGCGTGCTATCGATGTAAGCAGGCAAGCCTTCGGTCCAGTTATTTAAGTGACGTTATACTAGTATAACGTTCGCAAAATAACTGGACTAATGCGCTGAATGCTTGCTCGAGAGTGCGTCTCAAAAAAGTATGCACTTTTTTGTAATATACTATCCTAAAAGTAAGTAATGGCAAAAAAAGAGCAATATTCCCGGGTTGCACTTAACCCGGGAATATTGCTCTTTTATATTAAAGATATATTATTTTACTGCATCTAATGCCTGCTGAATGTCTTCGATAATATCATCCACATTTTCAATACCAACAGAAAGTCTGATAAGATCTGGAAGCACTCCACCTTTAACAAGCTCTTCGTCTGTAAGCTGTCTATGCGTTGATGAAGCTGGATGAAGGACACAGGTATGAGCATCTGCAACATGAGTAGCAATAATAGCTACCTTAAGATGCTTCATAAATTCTTCTGCAGCCTTTCTTCCGCCCTTAACACCGAAAGATACAACACCACAAGTTCCATTAGGAAGATATTTCTTTGCTCTTTCATAATATTTATTTGACTCAAGTCCAGGATAATTAACCCAGGCAACTTTTTCATTTCCTTCAAGGAATTCAGCTACCTTCTGGGCATTGCTGCAATGTCTTTCCATTCTTACTGCCAGAGACTCAAGTCCAAGGTTAAGTAAATATGCATTCATAGGAGCCTGAATAGATCCTAAATCTCTCATTAACTGAGCAGTACACTTTGTAATAAATGCCCCTGCATTTCCAAATTTTTCAGCATATGTAATTCCATGGTAAGACTCATCAGGAGTTGTAAGTCCAGGGAATTTGTCTTTATGAGCCATCCAATCAAACTTACCAGAATCAACAATAACACCACCAACTGACGCATCATGTCCATCCATATATTTTGTTGTTGAATGAATAACAATATCTGCCCCAAATTCAAATGGTCTGCAGTTTATAGGAGTTGCAAAAGTATTATCAACGATAAGAGGAACTCCATGTTTATGTGCAGCATTTGCGAATCTTTCTATATCAAATACAATGAGCGCAGGATTTGCAATAGTCTCACCAAAAACTGCCTTCGTATTAGGCTTAAATGCAGCTTCAAGTTCTTCATCTGTACAGTCAGGATCTACAAATGTAAAATCAATTCCCATCTTCTTCATAGTTACATTAAAAAGATTAAATGTTCCGCCATAGATAGATGCTGATGCTATAACATGATCTCCTGCATTTGCAATATTAAATACTGAGAAGAAAGATGCAGCCTGACCTGATGATGTAAGCATTGCAGCTGTACCACCTTCAAGTGATGCAATCTTTGCAGCTACATAATCATTTGTAGGATTCTGAAGTCTTGTATAGAAATAGCCTTCTGCTTCAAGGTCAAAAAGTTTACCCATATCTTCACTTGTATCATACTTAAATGTTGTACTCTGAATGATAGGTATCATTCTTGACTCGCCATTTTTAGGCATATATCCAGCCTGAATACATTTTGTTTCCTGTCTCATTTTTCCTCCTTTTGCTTTGTTTTCAATAATTCCAAAATAAATCTCAAAGCAAATATTTATTTTAAACTCTATTTAACTAAAGTAATTATATATATTAAACGTCTTTGTTTCAAGGCTTAATTATAATCTTAGCCTATAAGGGATATTCTTCATTATCTAAGCTGCCCCCTGACTCAAGGAATTATTCATATTAAAAAAGGCATAGGGGGAAAACCCTATGCCTTAAAGTAGCTAATTAATTAGCTTTTCTTTTGTTTCTCTTTTTCTTTCCTATAATGAAAAGTCCTGTAAATGATACAAGCATAAGTCCTGCAACAGGGATAATTGGTGAATCATCTCCTGTCTGTGGATTATTGCCTGGATTATCATTTGGTGTTTCAGGTGTATCAGACCTATGTGGTGTACCTGGTGTATTACTCTTCTTATCTGTCATACTTACTGTAATGACATAATTCTCATCAGGTCCAATCTTCTTATCGTCCACCTTAAACTCAACTGGGGCTGCTACTTCATATCCCTTTGGTGCTGAAACTTCAACAAGCTTATATGTCTTGTCATCGTTTGCATCAAATAATCCAGATACTTCATAGTCCTCTTCAGTTGAAAGCCATGGTCCAACTACAACATCGCCATTTTCATCAACAACCTGAAGAGTTGCTCCTGAAAGATGGTTACCTGCTTCGTCTAACTTAGCAAATCTAACGATAGTTACTGGCTCTAACCATGTAACATTTCCATTTTCATCTATTGTTGCAGTTCCATCACCACTATCAAATGAATCTGTATCAAATACAACTTCATTCTTACTTGGATCTTCTGGATCCGGTACAACCTTAAATGAAACCTTTATAGGATTCTTTGAAACATAATAACCATTAGGTGATTCAACTTCTGTAAGAGTATATTCTACATCAGCAAATACTCCCTTAAGAATGAGAACACCATCAATTCCAGTCTTTGCACTTGCAACAACAACGCGACTCTTATTACCTTCTTCATCTTCAACTTCTTTTGAAAGCTCAAAGATTGAACCTGGTAACTTAACATCAGAATCTGCTTCTGAAACCTTCTGAAGCTTGATGTCAGCCTTATATTTGTTATTAACAACTGTATTATTCTGTACCTTGTCTGTACCTTCAAAGTCTGTAGTAAGGCCTTCAAATACAGCATCTTCAGCATCACTTACATGTGCATAGTAGCTGTTATCTGATAACTTATATGAATCAATTGTTGCTGTCTCTCTGATGATATAATCACCTGCTGGGAGATTGTTAAACACAACTGTACCCATATTATTTGAAACTGCTACTGCTTTATAAGCTTTTTCACCAGTCTGAACATTTCCATCATTATCAAGAAGTTCTGCTGTAAATTCAACACCTTCAAGTGGAGTAGTTTCATTTGGATTGTCTGAGCAATCTTCATTAACTCTTCCTACCTTAGTGAAGTTAAGTTCTGTAACTGCATCTTTCAGTAACATTACTGTATTACCAGAAACTTCCTTTGTTGAACCATTAAATTCAACCTGTCCATTCTTATTAAGATAGAAGCTTACATCAGCTGTAAGTTTATATCCTTCTGGAGCTTTTGCTTCATGAATATAATAATTCTTTCCAACTGTAAGTCCTGAAATCTTGTTGAACTCATCTTCTGTTGTTGTGAATTCTATTTCATTTCCATCCTTATCTTTTGCTACTGTCTTATCAGCATTTAAAATCTGGATAACAGCTCCCTTAAGGATTACCTCACCGCTTATATCTCTCTTACTGATATAAACATTTGTAAGTTCATCCTCGATTACAAGTGAATTACTTTCTTCATCTGTTATCTTTGAAGTTGTCTTATCTGTATTAACAGTTCCGTCATCCTTTAACTCGAAGTAAGTATCTGTTGCAATACTATATCCATCCGGTGCTATTGTTTCACGAAGGATATACTTCTTCTTTGTTTCAAGTCCCTTGATTTCATGAGCTTCCTTGGTTGAAACCCACTCTACCTTTTCACCATTTATAGTAACAATATTTTCATTTTCATCAAGGATCTGGATTGTTGCTCCTTCGATTTCTTCTCCGCCAGCAATATCCACCTTGCTTATCTTAACTGAAGTCATCTTATCTTCTACAAGAAGAACACCCTTGTCAGTATTTGTTGTAGTTGCATCTTGATTAACAGTTCCATCAGCATTTAACTCGAAATAAGTATCTGTTGTAATAGCGTATCCATCCGGCGCTACTGTTTCACGAAGGATGTACTTCTTCTTTGTTTCGAGTCCCTTGATTTCATGAGCTTCCTTAGTTGATACCCACTCTATCTTTTCACCATTTATAGTAACAATCTTTCCGTTTTCATCAAGAATCTGGATTTTTGCTCCTTCAAGTTCTTCTCCATTAGCAATATCAGTTTTGCTAATCTTAACTGATGTCATACTGTCTTCTACAAGAATGACTCCATTGTCAATAGTTGCTGTTGTATTTACCGTATTTACAGTTCCATCAAGATTAAGCTCAAACTTTGTATCTGTTGCTACAGTGTAACCTGCTGGTGCTACTGTTTCTCTTAATGTATATGTCTTTCCTACAGTAAGTCCAACTACTTCGTGAGGCTCCTTAGTTGATACCCACTCTGCCTTTTCACCATCAAGTACTACAACTTTTCCATCACCATCGAGAATCTGGATTGTTGCTCCTTCAAGTTCTTCTCCATTAGCAATGTCAACTTTACTGATCTTTACTGATGTCTTCTTATCCTGTACAAGCATTCTTCCAGTTGAATCAGTTACAGTTGTTGTCTTATCTTTGTTGATTGTTCCATCAGCATTAAGTTCAAACTTTGTATTTGTAGCAATTGCATATCCATCAGGTGCTACTGTTTCTCTTAATGTATATGTTTCTCCTGTCTTAAGACCTGTTATCTCGCGTGCTTCCTTAGTTGATACCCACTCATCAACAACATTTCCATCCTTATCAAGGATCTGGATACGGGCACCTTCAAGTTCTTCGTCATTTGTAATATCTACCTTGCTAACTTTTACTGATGTCATATCATCATTAACAAGAAGTATTCCATTATCTGTTGTTGCAGTTGTCTTATCACTGTTGATACTTCCGTCCTTATTTAATTCGAACTTTGTATCTGCAGCAATGGTATATCCTTCTGGTGCTACTGTTTCTCTTAAGGTATAAGTTGTTTCTGTCTTAAGTCCAACTATTTCATGAGCTTCCTTAGTTGATACCCACTCTAACTTTTTACCATCAAGTACAACAACCTTTCCTTCGCTATCAAGGATCTGGATTGTTGCTCCTTCAAGTTCTTCCTTAGTTGTTACATCTACTTTACTGATCTTAACTGAAGTCTTTTTATCATTTATAACCAGATTGTCATGGCTATCAATAATAGTCTCAGTCTTCTGCTTATTAACAGTTCCATCAGCATTTAATTCAAACTTTGTATCTGTTGCAACACT
>DFFQ01000074.1 GCA_002371025.1 Lachnospiraceae bacterium UBA3772
CCAGGAATATTATCAGATGAATCTCCCATAAGCCCCTTAAGATCGATGAACTCATAGGGAGTAACCCCGTAGGCCTCTATTACATCAGTGTCATGATAATTTTCAATTATAGTCTGGCCGCCTTTTGTCTTAGGGATCCTTATAAGTACTTTATCTGTAGCAAGCTGAAGAAGGTCTCTATCTCCTGAAAGTACCGTTACATCAAACCCTTCTTTAATACCAAGACGTGAAGCTGTACCAATAAGATCATCAGCTTCAAAGCCTGCCATTTCCATTATCTTTATATTCATGGCACGAAGAATATCCTTGATGATAGGGAACTGCTCTCTTAATTCATCAGCCATAGGACTTCTTGTTCCTTTATATTCAGGATACATTTTATGTCTGAAGGTAGGTTCATGCAGATCAAATGCAACAATGATATGATCCGGTTTTTCTTCATCATAGATCTTAAAGAATATATTTAAAAATCCAAGTAAAGCATTGGTATGGATACCCTTTGAATTTGTAAGAGTTGAAGGTAGTCCATAGAACGCCCTGTTCATTATGCTGTTTCCATCAATCAGAAGTAATTTTGCCATTTATTATATCTCCACCAACATTTAAAATTTCAGAATTTACAGTAAGGATTTCATTATATCCTCTTATCTTATTATATATATTTTGTGTTTCCATCTCTTTATAAGAGATAACCTCAACATGATCTAACAGGAAGAACTTTTCTTTACTTGTGCTAAGAATCTTATTATTCATAAGCAGACCATCATATAATTTAGTCGCAAAATAATCTTCTCCCTGAGCTTCTAATTTGGTATCCTGTTCAAATTTATAAACCCTGCTAATGCATTGAGCATAAAATAAACCCATAAATACAATGATAAGAAAAAGAATGAAAGAATAAGCAGAAAATCGGATGTTTTTCCTTCCTTTTGCTTTGGATAGAAGTTTTGTCAGATCCTGATCAAGACTTTTCTTAAAATCCGTAGATGTTTTCTTATTATCACTAAGCTGTCTCATGCCTACGATAAGAGTATAGTAAGTCTCAAGTTCATCATAACACTTAGGACAATTTCTCATATGAAGGACAAAATCCACTTGTTTTTCTTCAGGAATCTTTCCCTCAATAAAAGGCATTATATAAGATTGTGCTTCAAGATGATCCATAAACCTTTTGTCCCTTTAAATCTAAAAAAATTACTGATTTAGTATATCACAAATCATAATAAATATATAGGTTCTAATTATCCATGAAATAAAAAAGAGAGCTGCTAAAAGCAACCCTCTATATTCTTAATATATCAAATATTAGTTATTGATGAGCTTATCTTCAGAAGACCAGCTGTAAAGAGCTCTGATCTGCTTACCAATTTCTTCTGACTGATGCTCAGCAGCTAACTTTCTCATAGCCTGGAAATGAATCTTACCATTCTTCATATCCTGCATATATTCAGATGCAAATGTACCATCCTGGATATCTGAAAGAACTTTCTTCATAGCCTTCTTTGTTTCATCTGTAACAATCTTAGGTCCTGTGATGTAATCACCGTACTCAGCTGTATTTGAAATTGAATATCTCATTCCAGCGAAACCTGACTGATAGATAAGATCTACGATGAGTTTCATTTCATGGATACACTCAAAATATGCATTTCTTGGATCGTAACCAGCTTCAACAAGTGTTTCGAAACCTGTCTGCATAAGCTTACAAACACCACCACAAAGCACAGCCTGCTCACCGAAAAGGTCAGTCTCTGTCTCTACTCTGAATGTTGTCTCGAGGATACCTGCACGTGATCCACCGATACCAGCACCATATGCAAGTGCCATATCCTGTGCATGTCCTGTAGCATCCTGCTCTACAGCGATAAGACAAGGTGTTCCCTTACCAGCCTGGTACTCAGAACGTACTGTATGACCTGGAGCCTTAGGAGCGATCATTGCAACGTCAACATCTGCTGGAGGTACAATGAGCTTATAGTTAATATTGAAACCGTGAGCAAACATAAGCATGTTTCCTGCTTCAAGGTTTGGAGCAATATCTTTATTATAAATATCAGCCTGTAATTCATCAGGAGTAAGAATCATGATGATATCAGCAACCTTTGCAGCATCTGCTGTAGACATAACCTTAAGACCCTGTGACTCAGCCTTAGCAACTGACTTTGAATCTGGACGAAGTCCTACTACGACGTTACAACCTGAATCTTTTAAGTTAAGTGCATGAGCATGACCCTGGCTGCCGTAACCAATAATGGCGATTGTCTTACCCTCAAGAAGAGTAACATCACAATCCTTATCGTAGAAAATCTTGAAATCTGACATATTATCTGTCCTCCTATAAAAATAATAATATAATACTATTCAGTTGCCTGAATGATATAATTGAATTAACCTCTTGCAAGACCTGTAAGACCAGTTCTAACAAGCTCTTTAATATCGAAACCACTAAGAAGATTAATGAAAGCTTCGACCTTATTAAGATTACCAGTGATCTCAATCATAAGAGAATCCACTGAAACATCAACTATATTAGCTCTGAATACATTTGCCATTGAAATTATTTCCTGACGCTGTTTCATATCACACTGAACCTTGATAAGTACAAGTTCGCGACATACAGACTCACCGTCTTTAAGTTCAACAACTTCAACCACATCTTCAAGTTTCATAAGCTGATTCTTAATCTGAGTGAGGATTCTGTCATCACCACTGACCGCAACAGTCATACGAGAATATTTAGGATTCTCTGTCACACCAACTGTTAAACTATCAATATTGTATCCTCTGCGACTGAACATACCTGACACACGTGAAAGAACGCCATAGGTATTATCAACAAGAAGTGAAAGAACTTTTGTCTTCATATTTGCAATCCACCTTTCAATTCATAAAACACATTGTAACACAAGATTTATTATTGTCAACAAAAATTAGTTCATAAATACATTTTCACCGTAATATTTTTTCTTAAGTGAAATAAATCATTTATGAAGTAATCTGTCAACAAGCTGAACACATTCGTTTGCATCTCTGGAATATCCATCAGCTTTTATTTCGTCGCAAAAGCTTTGAGATACCACAGCTCCTCCAACAATAATCTTTATCTTCACCTTTTTTTCTCTGGCATAATCCACTACTTCTTTCATCTTCATCATAGTAGTGGTCATAAGAGCAGATAAGCCTATAATATCAGCATTGTTCTTAAGGGCTTCATCAATTATTACCTCCTTAGGAACATCTTTTCCAATATCAATTACATTATAACCGTAATTCTTTAACATTAAAACACAAAGATTTTTACCAATTTCATGAACATCTCCCTCTACTGAAGCAAAAACAATAGTGCCTTTTGGAGGTTCATTTGTATTTTTTTCAAGGAAAGGACTGAGATAATCAATTGCAGTATCCATTGCATTGGCACCGGCTATTAGCTGAGGCAGGAAAAATTTTTTCTCATCAAATAATTCACCAACTCTTGTTATAGCGGGAATAAGCTCATTATCTATTATACTTTGAGCTGTCTTTCCCTCTTTCATTTCTTCTTTAACTAAATTAACTATCTTATTCTTTCCGCCTTCAATTACTGCATCATATACAGGACTGATGGATTTTTCACCAGTTTTTTCATCTTTTTTTGAAACTGTTTTTTCATTTGCTGCGGCTGTTTCAATCTTTTTAACACGAGTTACATAAAGATTATCAGCGCCTTCCTTTGCCATCAAAAGATCTGATGCATATAAAGCATTCATCAGCTGATCCTGACCAGGATTTGCAATTGCCATTGTAAGCCCGCACTGGATAGCCATTGTAAGGAACGCTGTATTTACATTAATTCTTTCAGGCAATCCGAAGGATATATTAGAAAGCCCGCATATTGTAGGAAGTTTTAATTCATCATGGCAATATCTTATGGTATCTAAAGTAAGTTTTGCAGCTTTTGGATCTGCACCCACTGTAGAAACAAGTCCATCCACCACAAGATCTTCCCTGGTCAGACCTTCTTCTAATGCAATACGAACAAGTTCATCAATTATCTTCTTCTTTTCTTCCATAGTTGAAGGTATTCCCTCATCTGAAACGGGAAGAAGAATACACATAGCATTATATTTCTTTGCTATCTTAAATATAGGCCTGGTCTTCTTTGTTTCTAACGAAACAGAATTAATAAGCGCGCGGCCAGGATATATGCGGAGTGCAGCTTCCAGAACATCGATAAAACTTGAATCGATACAAAGAGGAAGGGAAGTAATTCCTGTTACTTCATAAATTGACTTAAGCATCATCTCTTTCTCATCGATTCCGTTCATACCCATATTGATATCTAATACAGCAGCATTATTCTCTTCCTGAGATATAGCCATATCAGAAACCATAGAAAGACTACCTTCTCTAAGTTCTGCCTGAAGCTTCTTTTTTCCTGTAGGATTAATTCTTTCACCCACCACAAGAAGCGGACCATCAAGATCAATAGTTTGAAGCTGTCTTTCTGATGTAAGTACTCTTCTTTTTTCTTTATTAATTTCAGGATGAGGCATATGTCTTACAGCATTCTTTAAAGCAGCAATATGATCCGGTCTCGAACCACAGCAGCCACCTACAAATGTTGCACCATTTTCAACTAACTTTTTACCGCACTCAGCAAAATACTGAGGAGTCATTAAATAAACGGATTCCCCATCAATAAGTTCCGGCATACCAGCATTAGGCTTTGCAAAAATCGGAATATTAGCATATTCCTTCATCTGTTTTAAAAACTCCACCATCTCTTCAGGACCTGTAGAACAATTCATCCCTACAGCGTCAGCTCCAAGTCCCTGAAGTACAACAACCGCTACTTCTGGTGGTGTACCAAAGAGAGATTTTCCATCCTCATTAAATGTCATACTAACAATAACAGGAATATCCTCACTTAATTCTCTTATAGCAATTACAGCAGCACGGCATTCCTGAAGGCTCATCATTGTTTCAACAACAATAAGGTCTACACCGGCATCAATAAGGGCACCAGCCTGTTCTTTATAAACATCAACCAGCTCCTCAAATCTCAGGTCACCAATAGGATAAAGCTGTCTTCCTGTCATGGTCATATCACCGGCTACATATCCTCTATAATTGCATCTTTTTACAGCTTCTTTAGAAATAGCCACAAGACGCTTATTCATCTCTACTGTTTTATCCTCAAGATGATATTCTTTTAATTTTATTCTATTGCAGGTAAATGTGGATGCATAAATAACAGATGAACCAGACTCAATAAATTTAGTCTGAATATCAATAAGGATCTCCGGATGATCTAAAACCCAGCTCTCCGGACATACTCCAAGGGGCATACCCTTGGCCATAAGATTTGTACCAGTGGCACCGTCAAGACATATAATGCCACTATCAAGAAGATTTCTAAATTCCTGTCTATTCATACTTTTTAATCTCCAAATGTATCATCCAGCAGCATGTCCCCATCAGCAGCTGCAGTTGCAAGTTCGTCACATCTTTCATTACCCGGGTTTCCGGCATGTCCTTTAACCCAGACATAAGTACAATCATGAATCTCCATGGCTTTTAAAAGCCTTTGCCATAGATTTTTATTTTTTACAGGTTCATTCTTTCCCCTTTTCCAGCCTTTTTTTATCCAGCCTTCAATCCAGTTATCATTAAAGGCGCGGCATACATACTGAGAATCTGTATAGATGGTAACCTGACATGGTTTGATAAGAGCTTCAAGACCGGTGATAACACCCAATAATTCCATTCTATTATTAGTAGTCTTTTTAAACCCCTGAGAAAATTCTCTTATATGAACTTCACCATCTGGAGCAGTATATTCTATTCTAGTACCAAATCCTCCAGGTCCATCAGGATTTCCCCTGGCAGAACCATCAGAATAAAGAATTACTTTCATTCAATAAACCTCTTATTTAAACTAAACTTCTACATTAATAACTCCTGCTTCTTCTTCAGCTTCTTTTCTAAAATCAGCCATTTTTGCAGGATCGATATCCGGAAGATCATCCATGGAAGAAATTCCAAAACATCTAAGGAAATCATCCGTTGTACCAAAAAGTATAGGATGTCCCGGAGCATCAAGTCTGCCAACTTCAGTTATAAGATTATATTCTACAAGCTTATTAACTGCATGAGCAGAAGACACCCCTCTTATCTTTTCAATCTCAACCCTGGTAACCGGCTGCTTATAAGCAACTATGGAAAGGGTCTCAAGTAAAACATCTGTAAGAGAATGAGACTTAGGAACATTTACCAGTTTGATAAGTTCCTCATAATATTCAGTCTTTGTACAAAGCTGATATCTCTCTCCATTATCAAAATCAACTACTCTGATTCCTCTATCCTCTTCCTCATATTTCTTTTGTAATTCAAATACAAGCTGTTTTACTTCTTCTTTATCTGTTTCAAGGGCTGTAGAAAGCTGATCCAGAGTTACTGCGTCTCCCGCAGCGAAAAGTATTGCTTCTATAGCCGCATATTGATTCTTATTATTATCCATAATCCCACCTATTCAAGCGAATCTATTACTATATCCCCAAATATCTCATCCTGTCTTACCGTGATAAATCCAGTTTTCATAAGTTCAAGCACTGCCATAAATGAAACAATGATATTGATCTTACCATGATGTCTTCCTAAAAGTGTTTTAAAATTGATACTCTTAAGACCTTTGATATCATTTCTTATTTCTATCATCCTGTCTTCAATCTTAATTTCATCTCTGGTGATGGTACCAAATTTACTTCTTACCTGGTCAACTCTGTCAGTTTCTCGTCTCATAAGAGCTCTGAAGACTTCCTGTAATTTAGCAAGAGTCACATCTCCCACTACCTCTGCCGGATCAACTGGTTCTTCATAATTTTTAACTTCTTTTGGGATTGCTTCTTTACCATAAAATGACTTTGAAGCATCTATTTCCATATCTTTAAGTTCATAGGAAGCATATTTATAAACCTTATATTCAAGAAGAGCTTTAACAAGTTCAGCTCTTGGATCTTCTTCCTCTTCTTCTTTAACTTCTTCTTCCTTTGGAAGGAGCATTTTGGATTTAATAGCTATAAGTTCAGCAGCCATAACAAGGAAGTCGCTCATCAGATCCATATCTTCCGTTTCCATTGCATCAATATAAGCCATGTACTGATCAGTGATTTCAACAATAGGAATATCAAAAATATTAAATTTATTCTTATCGATCAAATGAAGAAGAAGGTCTAAAGGTCCTTCAAAATCATTGAGCTTAATATCTAATTCTGTCCTTGCCATGATAAGTTTTTCCTACTTTTTCTTATATCTATGAGTTTTTATATATCTCACCATTCGCTCTGCAAGATCTGCATTATAATGCTTACCGTCTGCGGAATGACCTTCAGGCATATAGCCTTCGTCATTTGATATAGACGCTGCAATGTCAAGGTAGATAACATCTCCTCTATCATGACACATATCTCTTAAAGCTTTATTGAACTTTTTAATATTATCAATATTAAATATAACCTTATCTCCATCAGATATAGATTTGGTTACAGGAGCAACATTTGAAACATAAACGGTAGCATCTGGATTATGCTTATAGATCACATCAATAAGTTCACTGATGTCTTCTGTAAATATATCCACATATGCCCAACCAATTTCATTTATTCCAAACTGAATGTAATAATTATCATAATTTGTTGCATTAATTGCTTCAACTACAGTAAGCGAATTTCCATCCACATTAATAACTTTCTCATCATCAATATGATCAATGGTAAGTCCTTTATAAGCAAAAGCATTCATATTACTCTGACCGCCATACATAGAAAGGCCTTCAGTTCTGGAATCCCCAATAAAAACTGTCTTATCAAAATATGAATCATCAGCTAAAGTATAATCCCTTTCAAAACGGAACATATCATAAGAATCATCATACTTTATATCCTTAAGCGGCTTAAGACTTGTGCCGTCATCTAAAGGATCATCCTTAAATAATTCTTCTAACCGCTTATCAGTTCCCTCACGTGCCGAAGCTGCTTTTTCTTCAGTCTTAACTGCTTCTGTAGTTATTTCAGTTGTTTTTTCGACTGTTACCTCAGTTGTTACTTCCGTAGTATTTTCTGATATAGCTTCAGCATCACCGTTTGATGCATCCAGCTCTTTTGCATTAGTATCACTGCATACAAAATAGGCTTCAACAACCGGTTTATTATTCTTATAATGTCCAATTTTCAGGTATTTAAAGCTAAAAAGTGCACCACTAAAAGCAATGAGGCTCAAACCTAAGATCCTCATTGCATATCTATCATTATTTCTCATTTTAAATTAGTTCCATTCAAGATCAGTTATTTCAGCTTTTTTATCTCTTGTAAGTAATTCATGAAGTCCCTGTTTCGCAGGAAGATCTTCAAAAAGCACTCTGTTAACGGCCTCAACTATAGGCATACTAACATTATATTTCTGTGCCAGCTTAAGTGCTGCTTTAGCAGAATATACCCCTTCTACTACCTGCTTTACCTGATCCATAGCTTCCTGATATTTCATTCCCTGACCAATAAGAGTACCAGCTCTTAAGTTACGGCTATGTTTAGAAGCACATGTAACTATAAGATCACCGATACCTGAAAGTCCACTGAAGGTTCTTCTATGACCACCCATAGCAGTTCCAAGTTCTGTAATCTCAACAATACCTCTTGTTATAAGAGCGGCCTTTGTATTATCACCACAACCAAGCCCATCAGACATTCCAGCCGCAAGAGCAATGACATTCTTTAATGAACCTCCAAGTTCAATACCAAGCACATCAGGACTGATATATACTCTGAAATAATCAGCCATAAATGTATCCTGGATCTTACGAGCTATTTCTTTTTCCTTACAGCCTACAACTACAGCTGTAGGAACCATTTTACCTACTTCTTCAGCATGACTAGGTCCTGAAAGAACAGCTACAGTTGCCTGTGGAATCTCTTCTTCAATAATCTCAGAAAGAGTCTTAAGAGTTGCTTCTTCAATACCCTTAGCAACACTAACGATTATCTGTCCTTCTTTAACAAATTTAGAAACAGATTGGGCTGTATGTCTTACGAAAGGTGAAGGCACAGCCATAATTATCATTTCAGCATCTTCTACAGACGCGCCAATATCTGTTGTAAAACTAACAGTTCCAGGGAGAATAACTCCAGGAAGTTTCTGTTTTTGCTCACAATACTCTGTAAGCATTGCAACTTCTGCAGGATCAATTGACCATACAGTAACTTTATTTCCATTTGTAGAAAGTAATTTGGCGATAGCTGTTCCCCAGCTGCCTGCTCCAAGTATAGTTATATTCATTTCTTAATTTCTCCTTCCTTATGAAAACTGAGTTTTCTTTCCTCATGAGCCATAAGTCTCTTAATATTTGCTTTATGTCTGTAAATAGCCAATGCAGCAAATAAGAGAACAAGAATAATAGATTCTATTAAAGCTTCTTTAATAAAAGGTGTGCCGTAGTTTCCAAAGCAGAGCATACCTTTAAATGCAAAAATTATATAAAGAATAGCGAATTCTATCATGAGAAGGATTGATCCAAGTGAAACGTATCTTGTAGCTGCAACAACCGCAACAAACAAAATAAGAAGAATAAGGATCATCCAACCATTAAGAAGTCCTACTATTGTTCCGGCTGTAGTAGCAATCCCTTTTCCTCCCTTAAAATTAAGGTAGCAAGGGAAATTATGACCAAGCACAGCACCAAAACCAGCATAAAGAACAAATAGCTGATAGATATTTGCATAAGGTTCAATATTCTTAAAGATAAATGTAACAGCAAGACATGGCACCAGAGACTTAAGAAAATCTCCAAGGAAAACAATAAGCCCTGCCTTGGTTCCAAGAACTCTTAAAGCATTTGTTGTTCCGGAATTACCGCTGCCATAATTTCTTATATCAACCCCCTTTAACTTTCCATAAAGCACTCCGGTTTCTATAAGGCCAAACATATAACCAACTATAAGACATACTAATCGTATAATTATTGAACCAGTCATAATAAATACTATTTATCCTTTCTTTCACGCACAATCATTCTAATAGGTGTTCCTTTAAATGAGAAAGCTTCTCTAAGCTTATTCTCTAAGTATCTCATATATGAGAAATGTGCTAATTCCTTATTATTTACAAATATTACAAATGTAGGCGGTTTGACAGATACTTCTGTCATATAGAAGAGTCTCAAATGCTTTCCTTTATCCTGTGGAGGTTCAACCTCAGCTACAGCCTCAGCAAGAATCTCATTAAGAACACCCGTCTGGATTCTCATTGAATGGAAATTAACTACCATATCAATAGTTCCAAAAAGTTTTTCAACCCTCTGACCAGTCTGGGCAGAAATAAAGATAAGTTCTGCATATGGCATAAATGCCAGCATATCTCTTACTTCTTTCTTAAATTTATTCATGGTCTTATCATCTTTTTCGATGGCATCCCATTTATTAACGGCAATGATCATACCCTTACCGGCTTCATGAGCAATACCGGCAATCTTAGTATCCTGATCAGTTACTCCTTCAGTGGCATCAATAACAAGAACAGCCACATCACATCTTTCTACTGCAGCAACTGTTCTTATGATTGAATATCTTTCTATTTCATCTTTAACCTTAGATTTACGGCGAAGACCTGCTGTATCAATAAATACATATTCCTGATCACCACGTTTAATTACAGTATCTACTGCATCTCTTGTGGTACCAGCAATATCAGATACAATAACTCTGTCCTCTCCTGTAAGACGATTGATTATAGATGATTTACCTACATTAGGCTTACCAATAATAGCAACCTTAGGTCTCTCATCTTCCTCCTCTGTTGTATCCATATCTCCAAAATGAGATGTAACTTCATCAAGAAGATCACCAAAACCCAGCATTGATGCAGCTGAAACAGGAAATGGTTCTCCGATTCCTAAATTATAGAATTCATAAACATCCATTTCAAATTTCTTAAAATTATCAACTTTATTAACTGCAAGAACAACAGGTTTTTTAGAACGTCTCAACATATCGCATACTGCATGGTCAGATGCAACAAGCCCTTCTCTTACATCTGTAAGGAAGATGATCACATCGGCAGTCTCAATAGCAATTTCAGCCTGCTCTCTCATATGTTTAAGTAAGATATCGTCAGTCTCCGGTTCGATACCGCCTGTATCAACAAGAGTAAACTGTTTATCAAGCCATGTAACATCACAATAGATTCTATCTCTGGTAACACCCGGTGTATCTTTTACTATTGAAATTCTTTCTCCAGCCAGAGCGTTAAACAAAGTTGATTTACCTACATTAGGTCTACCAACGATTGCAACGATTGGTTTTGCCATATTAATTCTCCTTATCTAAACCGGTATAATTCCGGCGCATAAATCTTTAATCATCACTGATCACCCTATGCAGGTAATCAGCACCACTAGATTTTACAATAACAGTTTTAACTTGTAAAGCCTCGCTAAGTTCTGCAAGAGTCATATCATCAAGGAAGATATCCTGGTCTGCTTTAAGGCAGATGTCAGGTATCAGAAGGGTTTCTCCCAAATCTTTTCCCTTTAACTGTTTTACAATATCTCCTCCGGTAAGAAGTCCTGTAACTGTTATCCTGTGGCCATAGAAATCATTCATTATCCTATGGACATCAAACTTTATATCAGGCCTTATTCTTTTAATCTCGTTTGAGATTATGGTTCTGTTTCCATAAGATAAAGCTCCTACTATAGTAGAGACATGCCTGTTTTTATTAATACTTAAATATTTCTTATCTTCCTTATATTCCTTGGAAAATCTTTCAAAGAAAGAATGTTTGCTATCTCTAAAACTTATTAAATGATCAACCTCTTCTTTTAATTCATCTAAAAAAAGCCTTGATGAACCAACGCCATTTTCAATCTGTTTAAAGCCGTCATATCTATCAGCCTCCGGCAACGGACGCCCTGCAGTAATATACCATTCATCACTGGCAAAGACAAAATGAATACCATGTTCCTCATAGATTTCATTTTGGAAGCCTTCGATCATATCAATAACTTCTTCAGCATCCTCCTTTGTAAACGGATCCATAGGGTAAAGACCATCTCTATATTTAGAAAGACCAACCGGAACCACCGAAAGACTGGAAAGTATTGGTACAAACTGTCTAAGATCAGTTATAGTCCTGTATAATTCCTCTCCATCATTTACCCCTTTACAAAGAACCACCTGAGCATTCATAGGAATTTCTGCATCATAGAGTTTTTTCATACGTTCCATAATGGTTCCGGCAAAGCGGTTATGAAGCATCATTTTACGAAGCTCTGGATTAGTTGTCTGAACAGAAATATTTATAGGAGCCAGACGGAACTTTATAATTCTATCTATCTCTTCTTCTTTCATATTTGTAAAGGTTATATAGTTTCCCTGTAAAAATGAAAGTCTTGAATCGTCATCTTTAAAATAGATGGTCTCTCTCATTCCAGGCGGATTCTGATCTATAAAGCAGAAGATACATTTATTAGTACAGGATCTGTAATTATCCATAAGAGACTCTTCAAAACAAAGTCCAAGATTTTCATCCTCTTCTTTTTCGATATGAAATTCCAATCTTTCATTTTCTTCATTAAGTACTGTAATATCAAGAGATGTATCCTCAGCTATATATTCATAATCAAATATATCCTCAACTTCGGATCCATTTAAAAGGATTAATTTATAGCCTTTTTTTATCCCAGCTATATCAGCCGGACTCTTTTCTATTACACTTACTATCAAATGTTCCTTCATATATGATAATTTATCCCTTAAGGCACATTACACCTGCCAGGTTTCCTCTCATTCCGTTTGTTGCTCTGTGGGAGAAAAACAGTTCACTGTTATGATAAGTACAATATTCTGAAACAGTTATATTCTCCTCTTTTATGCCGCAATGTAAAAGATTGATGCGGCATGCTTCTTTTAGATCAAGATTAAATTTATCTTCTTTCTTATAAAAGACTATTCTTTTTAATTCTTCATCATTATATTTCTTTATAAAATTATCTGCGCAGTTAATATCAACTTCATAACAATCCTTACATATTCCAGGGCCCACTGCAGCGATTATATCAGAAGGGTCAGAATCATAAAGAGTCTTAAACTTATCCACCATATGAGATGCAATATCAAGAACTGTTCCTCTCCATCCTGAATGAGCCATGCCTATAACCTCTTTACAAGGATCATAGAAAAATAAAGGGATGCAGTCCGCATAGAAAGTCATAATAGGAAGATTTTTAACATTAGTGATAAGACCGTCTGTATCAATTATATCATTTTCTTTTATGATACCTTTACCTGCGTCTTCCATACTAACAGACTTAATATGTGTCTTATGGACCTGAGTTGAAAAAACAGTATTTTCATAAGGATATCCTAAAGAGTTCGCAAATCTCTTATGGTTTTCCATAACAGCATCCCTGTCATCTCCTCTGTTAAAGCTTAAGTTTAAACTTGAAAGATGCCCTTTACTCACCCCTCCAAGTCTGGTGGAAAAGCCATGTATAAGCTTATCTTCATATTTATCAAATGCCTTGAATCTTACATAGGGAACTTCCTTTGACATATCTATATATGTATTTTTCTTATTTAAAATATCCAACATTTTTTGTCTTTCTTTTTATTTAATAATTTTCTTTATATTTTGCTATATTATTGTTTTTCTTATTATTCTTAAAATTTAAAATGCATTCTCTATATGCTCTATTCTATCCCCAGTTATTCCGATAACATCAAAACGAATATCTGTATAATCAGGAATAAGATTCATATCCTCAAGAAAATATAAGGCAGCCATCCTTATCCTTCTTTGTTTTGCAGGAGTAACTGCTTCTAGAGGATCACCACAGGATTCATCTTTCCTATATTTTACTTCAACGAATACATATGTATCCTTATCCTTAGCTATTATATCAATTTCAGAACTTCTTGTCCTGAAATTCATTTTAATAATCGCATACCCCTTATCATATAGATATTTAGCCGCTTCTTCTTCCTTAGAAGAACCCAGCTGTCTTTTGTTTTCCTTCAATTTTTTTTAATTCCCCCAAATATTTTCTTTAGCTTATTTTAGTTAAGTAATTTTGCTAAAGAATTATAGTTTTCATCTAAAATATGAGCCACATCAATATCATATATATTATACAGTAATTCTTTTGTAAGAACATCTTTCTTTTCTCCATAAACAACTAATCTTCCATCCTTAAGAAAAAGCAGGTTAAAAGCTGTTTTACATGCTATCTCAATATTATGATAAACCCCTATCAAAGTATGACATTCGCTTTCTTCTTCCCATTCTTTAAGATAATCCATTATCTCTGCCTGATATTTAATATCAAGATGATTAGTCGGCTCATCTAATAAGATATAAGGTGTATCCTGTGCAAAGACTCGGGCAAGAAATACTCTCTGTCTCTGCCCTCCGGATAATTCATCAATCATCTTATCTTTAATTTCATAAAGCCCAGTTCTCTCTAGCGCTTCAGTAACTTTTTCTTTATCTTCTTTAGAAGGACTCTTAAGTCCATGTTTAGAATATATATATCTGCCAAGCATAACTGTATCATAAACAGAAAAAGAAAAATTCACATTCTGGATTTGAGAAAAAAAACCAATCTTTCCCGCAATTTCTTCTCTTTTCATCTTTCTTAGATCCTTACCATCAATAAAGATTTCTCCCTCATATCTTATAAGACCTGCTATTGTTCTTAAAAGCGTTGTCTTTCCACTGCCATTTGGCCCCAGAATAGCAAGGCTTTTTGCTGTTTCAAATTCATAAGAGATATCATGAAGAATAACATCAGAATAACCACTGCTTACATTCTTTAATACAATACTCATTTTTTTCTTCCTCCAAAATAGATCCATAAAAAAAATGGAGCTCCGATAAATGCAGTTATACATCCAACAGATAATTCCCTTGGAGATGCCAGTGTTCTTGCCAAAAGGTCCGATATCACCATTAAGATTCCGCCAGAAAGATATGAAAGAGGAAGGACAAACTTATGTTTAGCCCCAAAGATCTTTCTTACTAAATGTGGTGCTGCAAGATCTACAAATCCAATGATTCCTGTAAAACATACAGCTACTCCTGTCATAAGAGAAATGATTATTATCAGTATTATCTTTGTTTTAACAGCGTCAACTCCTAAGGCCATAGCCTGTTCTTCACCAAAACTTATGATATCGAGTTTCTTAGAAAATAACATAAGTGCTACAAATCCTATTATGCTGAAGGCACCAGTTATATAAACATGGATCCATCTTTTTCCTACAAATGATCCTAGCTGCCAGAGGATAAGCTTATCTCTATGCTGAGAAAAAATAGATGCAAGAAGACTTAGAATAGCATTTGTAAATAAGGAAATGATCATACCGATAAGTATTATTGTATGATTATTTACATTTTTATCTAATTTAAAAGAAAAGAATATAACTATAAAAATAGTGATGATACTTCCGGCAAATCCACCCAAAGGAAGCATAAATGCGAAAGTATTACCAATAGAAGCGTTAATTAGTATCATGCATGCAGCACCAAGAGATGCACCGGCAGAAACACCCATAGTATATGAGGATGCAAGAGGATTCTGTAATATACTCTGCATAACTGCACCGCCTATTGCCAGCAGACCTCCAACAAAAAACGCAACTAATGTCCTGGGAATCCTGATAGTCCATAAGATTGAATCTATAGATGGATTAAATCCATCCGGATAGCCACTTCCCCAAAAATGTTTCTTTAAAACAAGGGAAAAATCTTCCAAAGATATATGAACACTTCCAAGACTTATGCCAAGAAATAATGTAAAAATGCTAAGAAATATGATGATAGCGATTTTCTTTTTCATACCTGTTTCCTTTTAAATAGATTATATTTCTAATGACAAATATGATACCATAAAAATTGCAGGTACATAAAGCACCTGCAGATATTTTAAGATTATTTTGTTAATGTACCATAATAATCTGGATATACTAAAGCAGCAATCTCAAGGATTGAATCAGCTACATGATGATTTGGCTGATTAAGAACATCTCCATTAACAACATATACATCCTTATTCTGGATTGCCTTAACATTTTCCCATCCTGAAGTTGAAAGAATAACACTTACAGGATCTTCTGTATATGTATCTCCTGAAATGATCACATCAGGATCAGCTGCGATACAAGCTTCTTCTGAAAGAGCAGGCCAAGGTGTATCATTATCATGAGCAATATTTTTAGCACCGATAAGTTTTATAATTTCATCAATGTATGTATCTTTAGCAGCCGAATAAATATCAGGATAATCTGCTGTTGGTGTAAAAATCTCATAAAGGACATTTTTTCTTTCTTCTTCAGGGATAGTTACTGCAATCTCTTCAACCTTAGAAACAACTTCTTTCATTTCTCCAGATAACTCATTTGCTTCATCCTGCTTACCTACGCAGATACCGATAAAGTTCATATCCTTATAGATACCGTCAATAGTAGATGGTGTAGGAATATCTGCTATACATATCTTTGCAGTACGTACTGGTGCAAATGGATCATTACCCTTTGAAGCGCTCATTCCTGAAACAAAAACAATATCAGGACTTAAATTTACGATAGCTTCATTATCAGGATTCATCATATCAAACTGAGGGATATCCTTCTTTAATTCAGAACCATAAGCCAAAGCTGAATTTGTATCACAAGCTATGATCTTATCAGAAAGTCCAAGATCAAGTAAAACTCTTGTAGTTGATGGAGCCATAGAAACAATAGAATTAACTTCTACCGGGACAAGTATCTCATTTCCAGCAGGATCCTTTAAATATAAGTAATTGGGATCTTCTACAACATCCATTGCAGCTTCTGTTGAAGAAGCAGTTGTTTCTGATGCAGCAATATTTTCTGTTACTGTTTCAGAAGTTGTTACTCCCTCTGTATTATTCTTTCCGCAAGCTGTTAACGTAGAAAGAACAAGCATCATACAAAGAAGTAAAGCACTAAATCTTTTTTTCATTTCTTTCCTCTTTTCCGGCTTTAAAAACATTCATTTTACGCCATATATTTTTCACAATTAACCATAGTAACATAGTCTTATTTATATGTCAAAATTTTCGTTACTACTTATAAATCTGCTTAAATAAAAGGCTTATAAATGCACCTCTTAGATAAAATGAGTTATAAATGTTTTTCTATGGATCTCACATGGTCCCATCTCTTTAATTGCTTTAATATGTTCCGCGGAGCCATAACCTACATTAGAACCAAAGCCGTATCCAGGATATTTCTTATCCATTTCTTCCATAATCCTGTCACGGGTTACCTTTGCTACGATACTGGCAGCGGCAATACTTACTGACTGGCAGTCTCCTTTGATTATAGATACCTGAGGAATATCAATATCAGGGATATGAACCGCATCAATAAGAAGCAGATCCGGTTTTACAGAAAGCCCTGCAATAGCCTGTTTCATAGCATCCTTATTTGCTTTCTCAATTCCAATTGAATCTATTGTGGCTGCAGTATTCATTCCAACTGATACAGATACAGCTCTCTCAAGTATTATGTCATAGATAAGTTCTCTATTTTTCTTACTTACCTGCTTGGAATCGTTAAGATAAGGAATCACAAGATCCCGCGGAAGTATTACTGCCGCAGTAAGAACTGGACCAGCAAGAGGTCCACGTCCAACTTCATCAATGCCACAGATATAATCCTTATCCATATATTTATTTTCAAATTTCATCATATCTCTGACACGGGCTGTTTCTATATCTATCTTATCAATATTATTTTTTGCTTTTTCTATTAAATTAATAACTCCACTTCTATCATCAGACTGAAAGTCATTGATAAAGCATAAAAGCTCTGACTTTTTAGTATCATATTCCATTAATGGTCTTGCCATTATCTCATCATATATCTTTTTTATTTCACCAATCTTCATATATATCATCCTTTTCAATAAGAATAACTAAATGCTTAAACTTAATATAGCCGTGACTTGCGTCACGGCTATTATTAGCAACAATCACTTCTTTTCATGACCTTTATCTATATTACCAAATTTCTTAATTGGTGATAAACGATATTTAGCCTGACCGATTATATCAGCCTTTTTAACATTACCTACATCGGCTGATCTGGAGTCTCTGGATACATTTCTATTATCACCCAGGACGAAATATTCATCAGAGCCTAAAGTTATCTCCTCTGCTGCAAGGCCATTGTCTCTTATCACTTCATAACCATAATCTTCATCCAGCTTTTCTCCGTTAATGAAGATATTTCCAGCATCATCAATATAAACCTTTTCTCCAGGAAGACCGATAACTCTCTTGATATAGTATGTATCGCCCTGATATGGGAAAACGATAACATCAAATCTCTTTGGATCTGTAAAATGATACTTGATCTTATCTATCCATATGTTGTCGCCATTTTCCAATGTAGGATACATAGATGTACCATGTACCGTGGTTCTCTGGCCAACGAAAGTAATTATAAGATAACAGATAAGAATAACAACACCTATATAGATTATAAGTGATAAAAGCTCCTTAACGATGTTTACATCCTTATCATCTTCTTTTCTTTTCTTCTTTATCTTTTCTGCTATTTCCTGTCCCATAATTTACCTCACTTCTTCTGGAAAATCCAAAGTAGCTCGCCCAAGTTTACCTGAGCGAAAATCATCAAGCAATATTCTCTCGGCTTTTTCAATATCAAGTTCTGCTCCCTTGAGAAGACATTTTCTAACATCGGCAATCTGTCTCAATGAATCTTCTTCTGACATATCCTCTGTTATTTTATATCGTTCATTAAGCATATTGCAATAGTATTTTTTGAGCAGCTCCATCAAACCAAGACAAAGTGTATGTCTTTCCACAACTTCATCATTTATGGAACCTATATAACTAAGCTTCATTCCCACAGATGGATCTTCAAATTTTGGCCAAAGAATTCCAGGAGTATCAAGAAGATCAATATCTTTAGCCACCTTGATCCACTGTTTTCCTCGAGTAACACCAGGTTTATTTCCAGTCTTAGCTGATGCTTTACCTGCAAGAGAATTAATAAAAGTTGATTTACCAGAGTTAGGGATACCAGCAATCATAGCCTTAATAGGCCTGTTAAGAATGCCACGTTTTCTGTCTCTTTCTATCTTATCCTTACAGATTGTGCGGACTATCTGAGGAATCTTAGAAACATCCTTTCTCATTCTTGCATCGGTTTTAATAGCTGTAAAACCCTTTTCTTTATAATAAGCTATCCACTTTTCTGTAATAGCAGGATCTGCCTGATCTGCCTTATTTAAGATCACAAGGCGGAACTTGTTATTTGCAAGTTTATCAATATCTGGATTTTTACTTGAAAATGGAATTCTGGCATCAAGAACTTCTATTACAATATCAACAAGCTTAACGCTGTCTTCCATCATTCTTCTGGCTTTGGTCATATGACCTGGATACCAGTTAATATTTGTTATATTTTCCATTGGACATACCTCCAACTTAAAAATCAATTTTCTACTTATCTTTAATCTTACAGATTACTTTCCCTCTGATATCGGTCTTTTGAACCATACCATAGCTTTTAAATCTTGAATCATCACTACTTGATGTGTTATCACCTATTACGAAATACTCATCTTTACCAAGAGTTATAGTTTCAGAAAGTATACCTTTATTTAATATATCGCCATTAACACTTAAGTACTCATCACTGGCTAGCTTTCCATTAACCATGAGTTTACCCGATTGAATGCTGACTTCATCCCCTGGAAGAGCCACAACCCTCTTGACATCAAAATATTTATCTTTTTCCATTCGCTTTATAGCTACAATATCATTTCTTTTTACATCAGAAAATACATAGACTATCTTATTAATGATAAGAACATCTCCATCATTTATAGTCGGTTCCATGGATGGCCCCGGCATTGTAACTGTCTGGAAGAAAAATGTTACAAGTCCATATCCTAAAACCGCAGCACTAAAAATGAATATAAAGAAATTCATTAATTTTCTTAAAGGGCTCTTCTTACTATCTAATTTTTTATTTTTGCCTTTACGAAGGCTAAATTCTTTTGATTCAGCGTGTTTTATCTTCATAATTATAAAAATAACCGGAGTCTATGGTTATAAACTCCGGTATAATCTTTCAAAAATTATTTAACAATTTCCTTAACCTTAGCAGCCTTACCAACTCTATCACGTAAGTAGTTAAGTTTTGCTCTTCTAACTTTACCAAGACGGATAACTTCAACCTTTTCAACTAAAGGTGAGTTTACTGGCCAAGTCTTTTCAACACCAACACCGTTTGAGAACTTACGAACTGTGAATGTCTCACGAGCCTTAGCACCCTGTCTCTTAATAACTGTACCCTCGAAAACCTGGATACGAGTCTTATCACCTTCCTTAATCTCAGCTGAAACACGAACTGTGTCACCAACGTGGAAATTAAGTGGCTCTTTTCTCATCTGAGCATCTTCAATGCTCTTAAGTATTTCACTGTTTGTCATACAAACCTCCAAAAAATATAAATTTATTAATCAGACGTTCTTACCAAAATATCTTTAGCAGCGGACCATCTTTTTACACAACATTAAGACTATATCATAATCTTTTTATTAAATCAAGCAGAAATATCAAGTTATTGCAATGTCATACTTCATAAAAATAAGAGCCCTAAGGATAAGGCTCTTATTCTATATTTAAATTCTATAAGGATTACTCAGCGTCAGATGTCTCTTCTGCTGCATCATCTGAAAGAAGAGCCTTAACTGAAAGGCTGATCTTCTTATCAGCGCTCTTGAAGTCAACAACCTTAGCTGTAACTTCATCACCAACCTTATATACATCTGATGGCTTCTCAACATGCTCATTTGAGATCTGTGAAACATGAAGGAGTGCATCAATACCTGGCTCAAGAACTACGAAAGCACCGAAGTCAGTCATACGAGCAACACGGCCTGTAACAACTGTTCCGATAGCATACTTCTCTTCAGCTGAAAGCCAAGGATTCTGCTCATCAAACTTAAGTGAAAGAGCAATCTTCTCACCGTTGATCTCCTTGATGAAGCACTTAACTGTATCACCAACTTTGAAGATCTTCTTAGGATTTTCAACTCTTCCCCATGACATCTCTGAAATGTGAAGAAGTCCGTCTGCACCAC